>JAJZYL010000003.1 GCA_021798095.1 archaeon
AGCCGGGACTCTAAAATATTCGGAGAACCCGCCTGGGTGTATATTACTGGTCCTATAATGGTTACACATCGTTTCGCTTCCGTGCTTACAGTAATAACAGTTGTAACATGGAACGTGATGATGTACGAATACACGATCACCTACGTTAAATCCGCGGACGTCTGCACCTAGCTTGTCTATTATTCCGACAGGTTCATGACCTAATATAGGTGCGGAGGCCGTATACTGCCCGCGTAACTTCTCTATGTCGGTTCCGCACAAACCGCAGACCTTCATCCTAATCAACGCCTCGTCTTCGGATATTGTCGGGATAGGTAGTTCCTTCACAACGGCTCCGACTCCACCTTCTATGATAACTGACTTCATAATATGACTGTAGAGTATAATATAGGATCAATATAAGCTCTTCCAGTCCAACGGGCCTCTCTAAATAGTGCCATGGGTGGACGAACATCGGATTGTTCAATAGAGGTATTAGTTGAACTGTTGATCTTCTTTTACTTCCAGCTTAACATGAACGCCTTAATATCCATCATTACATCACTGAAGTGATTCTTACTCAATGCCAAAAGCCTGAGGTTGATATACGCACCTTCCAAGTTCGGTGATATCTAGAGCTACCCATTTTAATGCGCTTAAAACGGCGTAAATAGGTTCCATCATTTAGGCCTATAAATTATTAGCCCAAAATTATATGGCTAAGGAAGCTTTAATGAGACACGGAATATAAGGTTCTATTCGGCTATAAGCCTATTACTTTACTGCCCAAATGCTTACCTATAGGCCAACGATGATGAGCCCACCTAGTCTTAAAACATTTATATGAACTTAATTTTCTGCATTGAACTGATTAGAACCAAGATAACCACTTTATGTAATTTTTAGCTAAATATTTATATTGTATCAAAGAGGTGAATTTTAATGTCCATTAATTGCACAAGTCGACTAAGCATATAATATTAATATTGGCAATAGGCATACTGCTACTGCTTAACCCCGCTATCTATTCGATTTATGCCCGGGCGCAGGCCGGGGCAGGGATAAGCTCCATCGACTCACCTTCTCTTCACTTTATTGAATATCCAGCTTCCTCCAATCAGATTTTGATCCCGCCAAACTCATACTATAATCAAATTGTGCAAGCCATTGGAAAAAATACGACGTTAGTTTTCAGTATTCAATCCACTGAGCCTATGGATATTTACATCATGGATCAACAGCAGTTCGCTCAATTTAGGTTAAGGGGTACAATTGATTCGCTCTATAATTATACCGGTGTATTGACTTTGTCTACGACGGCCAGCCTGGCGACCGCTGGAACCTACGAACTTTTGATGGTAAATTATATACAAACCTTTACATCTCTGATATTCAGTTATTCAACTATCCCGGTGAACATATATCTTCTATATGATTCAGCACCAGCTCCAGTCGGTATTGTAGATTATGGCATATTAAATTCTTCGGGGTTACTGACACCCTATATTCTGATGTTGAGCCAGGTGATAGGAAAGGCAAAAATAGGTGCCATGCAGGCATATAATTCATCATTTTCATCCCCATACGGAGCCAGCCTTCAGCTCAATGCAGTATTGCAAGTTAATACTACTAACGGACAATACAACTATTTCCTTCAGAATGTAGCCGAGTTCACAACTAACTATGATAACCTCTATTTTGCAGATAACATCTGGAACGATTCGTCAGCATCATCGCTCCTATCGAACTCAGCAATACAAGGAGGGGGATCGGTTACCAACTCGATAGGTTACCAGCCAGTACTAGATCATCTAATATCATTTTATAGTTACACTACACAAAATATATCTTACAAATTACCACTTGATCTGCTTTTGCCCATTGCCGTTTCTTATTCAGGAAAAGAGGTTACTGTATATTTTGGGTATCAAATCTATAACGGCAGTTCCGTCACCTATGATCGTGTAACAATAACAGAGCCAAGTTCAGTTTCAAATGCGGCCATAATTGTTGATGGCCTCGTTAGAACACCCCTAGAAAACTATTATGACGTAGAACTGGTGTTCGGTGGTGAAAACAGCGGCGAACTTACTACATTCGCCTCAATGAACGCGTCGCTAGACCTTTATTATATTATGCCTAATGGAACTGTAACTTCTCCTGAGTCGCTCTACACGTTTGGAAGTGATACGGCAGAGGCTGCTTACAACTTGAAAACTGTTCTGGTTAACGGAACCCCGTCTGTTGTCATAGGGACACCGAACTTTGGGGCTAGCCTGACTGGGATAACCAGTAAGCCTCTGGAAATAAATGGCTTTCCTGCCGTAATTAAAATGGGAGGAGGCGATGTAGTAATAATAATAGTTGTTCTTATAGTGGTGGCACTTATACTAGCTGGCATCATTCTTATCGAAAGGAAGTTTTCACGGAATAACAAATTGGAAAATAATGAACGCGGTCAGTGCCTTAGCGAACCAGCCAAAGAAGAAAATACAGACCATAGTCCCTCTTAATATCCTCTACAAGTTAACTTTCTATACAACCGTCGATAGTTTTCAATGGTTAAATTCAATGTTTTTTAATTCAACAACTGGATTTGCCATTCGGACATTTTGCGGGTTTGCCTACGGCCCTGTATATCTTCAGACCAAGCTCCTGGGGAACCTTGAAATCGAATACATGAACCGCCGCACATACATCTTCAACCGGCATCCCCAACCTTACAAAAGCTGTTTCGAACGCTATATGCGTAATTCTGAGGGCCTCGAGCACTTTCATTCCATTCTTGCTGATGGTTATCCTTCCACCTTCGTTCTTTAGCAACGCCTTCTTCTGCAGGTGCCTGACTTCCTCCAGAGCGCTCGGAGGAGAAATGCCCAATGCTGTTGCGAGCATACTCAGCCTGACCCCTTGTACACCACCTCTGTAAACTTCTTTCATATAGATCATTTCCTTCTCGCTTAAGTTATACATTTTGTCTCACCGCACGCCCAGCTGATCTGAGCTTAAAGGTTGAGAAGCCTTCATTTTGCTTATATCTTTGAAGGCTCTGATAACACTATATAAACCTATACCTCCCACAACGCCCACAGTCAAAAGGAAACCTACGTTTACGAGGTTGAGGTTAGGGATTGGGCTACCAGTTGAGATAGACAGGGTATCAAGGATAGGGACGGCCGCTATGAGCAAGCCGACTAGCGCGAACGACAGGCCTCCGTAGTAAAGTGTCCGCCCGGCGGTACTGCGCCCGACGAATTTGATGTCATTTTCACTGAGCTTTTTAACCCTAGCGATGTTGGCAAATAATGCGCCAAAAACTATCTGCATGCTCATAGTGCCAAGCCCAAAGAATAGGCCAGGCAAGGGAGCGTAAATCAAGCTGGGCACCTGAGGAGCTAAAATGAAAGTTATTATCGTTGCATAAGCCCCGAAGCCAAACCCCGCGATCAGCCCGTGAAGAGTTGCCATTTTAAGTGGGACTTCCCTTATATCCTTATGTGGCTGAAGCCTTTCTGAACTATCAGTATGGTGACTCGTTCCCCCCAATAACCGATCTATGGGAATGTGCAAGTACTTCCCCTTCAATATATATGATCCTGCAACAAACATGGCTATACCCACTATGATGTACACGGGGCCGTCCAGATTGTACTTTTGATAAAACGCCGCCAATCCGATAAATCCCAGTGTCGTAAGCAGAGCCCTCTGAGCGGTAAAGCCAGATGAGAAAAATAATCCGGCTTTCATTCCCTTCTTTGTTGAATAGCTTCCAATGGCATAACTAAAAGTTATAGGCCAAGTATGCTCATCCGGCGTTGCTCCATGCATTACCCCAAGTATATATGAAATCAGAAATATAGCCCCCAAGCTGAGCCCTTCAGATGGGTTTAGAATCCAATTAAGATTGAACACAGCATTAGGGTTACCCTAATATTATTTAAGCATTGTTGTACTTGATCCGTTCAATGTATTCATCAAATAGCCAAGTTGGCGCTCTTTTGATAGTTAAAATGGTGCCCAAAGGTACAAATTAGGCAACCATTTACCAAATTAGCTAGTCATGAATTTAATTGTGATACCATTACAGGGTTAATTTTACCGACAGGATTAATTCAAGCTAGAATTAATTAATTCGGAGGAACAGCATATATACTGGCATAATTTCATTATGTTAAAAATGAAAAGTACAGAAAGGGAAATGGCCGGCTTTTTTTCAAGGGCGAGATGGGGGCCAGGGTCCATAATATTTATTGCTATACTCCTCGCATTGGCCATTTTGTTGTTGGTAATCGGGAGGGATGGAGGGATATACGTTGTTGAAGCAGCTGTCATATTTATTTTAATAGCTGTATTTGTATTGGTAAAACGCGGCGAAAGGATATCAACTGTAACTGCGAAATTTTCCTTAGGCTCATGAATTAAATAATTACATGCCTAACAGAATTAGTCAAGCTGACAATTAAACTTGGCCAGCTATCCTAATCATTTTAGATTGGCTTGTTTTTTAATCTAAAACGAAACTTTGTTATAGATTCGATTGCGGTTTTCATAGTTTTTCGTTTAATTGTAAATATAGAATAGTAACGTGGCGGGCCCGGTGGGATTTGAACCCACGCTCTCCGGCTTCGGAGGCCAGCGCCTTATCCATCCTAGGCCACGGGCCCGCTTTTGATCAGGGTGAATAGCTCCAGATCACCAGAAAAGCTTAGTGAAAATTCCGAAAGTTCATTTATGACCACCACTGGAACTCCCTCTATTATCCTTTGTGGGGGAATGATTAGAGTTACTATTGATGGTAAAATCACTGAAACGCCAGTCAAAGCTGATGACATTTTCTTGGTTCTTTCGATCTGGTTAACGGCGGCGTTTCTAAGCGCCGTAAGGGAGGCCCTTGACCAGTGCTTGCAGTCTATCGATAGAGCATAATGGTCTGTCGTTGCGATCACGTCTATCTCATTCCTTCCAATTCTGACATTCCTGCTTGTCATAAATCCGTTATTAGACAGTATATCTTCAACTAAGGCTTCAAACCCCCTCCAGCTTAATGCCTTGGCCAGTTCATCAGTTGCAAGACCTCTATTCACTATAAAGGTAAGAAGGTCGTTGAACCTCCCTCTTCTGACGGACAGGTCTTGGTCTAGTATACCAATATCAATTAACTCATCTAGAAGCGGGGTCAGTGGCTTGATCATTGCCCGGGCCAGTGAGTCAGTTATAATCACCCGCCCTCCATCCATAGAAGCGGCGAGCAACGACAACAGGGTTTTATCCGTCATGCCCCTAAGGGTCATACTTTTCACATCGGTGTTATAGGCATCCTTGAATATACGGAAAGATAATGGAACCTAAAATCCTGTCTTCCCATTAAGTGAAATTCGCCTCTTCTCATTAACTTATCAAGCTCGTCAGTTGATAATCTTATTGAAGCCGGGGGGCCGAAAGGGGTGTCTTGCTTGAACTCTATCATGGCTATCCTAGCAGGCTTTACAAGTCTCTTGGACATTTCGGCTATTAGCTTTTCTTTGCAATCTAAGTCATGAAAACTGTTGGAAAAGAAAGCATAAGTAACGTCATCAAGTGGCCAGCCCTGACATATATCCATGTTAAGGACGACTACGCCATTGAGTTTTTTGGCCTTTATAAGCGCGGCCGCTGATTTATCCACTTCAATAGCGTACACTTTGCTGCAACGCTTTGAAAAAAGAGCTGCGTAATATCCATCCCCCGCTCCAACATCAGCCATCACGTCATCTTCCCTTATTGCCATACTTTTCAGTATATCCGCTAACGGCATAAAAATGTCCCGGCTGGCGCCCATTAAATGATGCTGGGCTCCATGATGTATATTATCTGCCAATTCTACCACGGCTATCATAGGTCATAATACCTATTTATCGTTCGTGTTCAATGCCTCCGGTCGACCGCATGTTCCGTGCAGAGGAGCGGAAGGCCTTCAATATAGAATATACAAGGGCCAATGAAGAGATGACCGTAGCGAATACGAACACGCCGTTAACCTCTGAGCCAATCGCTATAATCGAGCCAATCGTTGGGGCGAGGAATTCGGCCATACTGGATGAAGAGGAGTATACAAAATTTGAGCTCATTAGGTCATCGCCGCCGGTCCTGAGCGCATTCCACGTTAGAACGGGATAACCTATACCCTGATTGAGGCCATATAGCAAGAATCCGATCATATAGATTAATGGTGAACGAGATATGGCGATCAATCCGAATGAGGAAGCCATACTTAAAAATGAAATAGTTAGCAGCAGGTTGGACCGTCTCATACCTATCCTTATCAACAGAAACCTTGTTGATAACGAAATAAAAAACATCGTTATAAAGGCGAGGAAGATGACCAGACTTGATATATGATATCTTTCTATGCCATAAACTCCTGCAAAGGTAGTGAATAATGGTAGGAAGATACTGTTAATGAAATTCATGCCGAACACTGACCTAAATTCACTCGACCTGAATGGACGAAGTATAGAAAGCCCTGTAGACCCCCTATGCACATAGGTTATGCGTATCGCTATCACCATCGCCACCCCACAAAGCAGGACAAGCAGGTATGGAGCAAAATCCTCAATAGAAGCGTTTGAATAAAGCAAATTGATGGAAGTGCCCAATATGGCCCCTAGAGAAAGCCCCGCTCCATAGATCGATATTCCAGCACCGCTATCCTCCTTCTTGAAGGCAAAAACGGGCAGGAATTGATACCCCATGGAGATACCGAAACCCACCATGGAGAAGATCACTATGGAGGCTATAGCCGATCTAAAAACGTTAAGGAGGAGCAGGGATGCTATCGATAATGCTAGCCCTATATCCAATAATATTTTCTTCTTCCAATAGCTGCTAACTAATCCCCCAAATGAACTTAATAGCCAGTAGGCCGATATCGCAAACCCTACATAGGCAGGTGCTAGATGGTAATATGTTGCCAGGATGATCGGCAGCCCAACTTGAATTGAAATGCCAACGGCCCTGAATATCATCGTCAGGGGAAGAACTCTAAATTGATTCATATAGGGCCCTCACTTCTTCCGCTATCTTACTTGGGTCATGTTCCCTCCTAACTTTTTCAGCACCACTTTTACCCATAGTTTCCCTCCTGTGTGGGTCTTCTAGCAGCTTCTCCAGCGCAGAAATATAGCCGTCCAAATCCATAGCCAGATAACCGCTTTTACCGTCCTCCACTATCTCGGGGATCGAGGCTATTGAGCTGGCCACCACGGGCATCCCATGGCTCATAGCTTCGACTATGCCCAGACCATAGGCCTCGGAACGTGTAGGCAAGAAAAAGACATCACCACCCCGATAAATCCTTTCCAAAAGTGGCCTGGATACCTCCTGATAGTGTATCATCCAATCCGGCATAGAACGAAGCAGAGGTAATTTGCCAACATATATCAGCTTTGCATCATTAAAATCTGCGTGCAGGCGTTCAAAGGCGCGGATAGCTATATCCCCTCCCTTCCTGAGAGGCTCTCTTCCTACGAAAACCACTTTCAATCCAGAACGTTTGGTATTATTCGGAGTTGGTGTTGGAAGGCTCATGGGCACACTTATCACCCTTATCTTTTGTCTTTCTACCCCATCACCTATAAAGCCATTCCTGGCCCACCTGGACCAGACAACTACGGCCTTGCAGTTATCCCTGTTCAGGCTATCGGCGAACCTCCTGGCGGCCCACTGGCTAAATGGGCGGTTGAGATTGATATAGTTAAGCAGAAGTTGCGACGGTGACTGATCATTTTCATGAATCCATGGAAGCTTATACCCGTACATGGTCCAGAAGAAAGAATGTACCAGATCGTGTTCGCGCTCATCAACTATCATCAGCCTCTGCATGATAACCTTAAGTAGCATATATAAGGCCGTCATGCTATTAAATTCATAATTCCTGACGTGCGACGTATAGGAAAGCCGATCTACCATAACGGTGTATTTATACCCAGTTGGGGGGTACCTTAATCTCATTGCAGGGCCCGTCTTGACCTTCCCTGTCAGCGGATCGATTTCGGTTACCAGTAACACGCGCCTGGTCAATCTTACTCATTCCGCTGGCTTGACTGTTATCACCGGATCACGGGCGGAAAGCTTGGCATTACAATATTTGCACTTGGATCCGTTCTGTTTGAGGATCGTTTTTATTGGTATTATTTCATAACCTACGAAGATAGGCTTGCCGCAAGATCTGCACGCAACCTTATACATGTCCCATGGTTTAAAGACGTATCAATTAAAGGTTCTTGATGATATTCCAATAACATTTTCCGTTGATAAAAGAATATATTCGACTGTAAAATCTTAATTATTTACTATTAATATTAATAATAAACGATTTAGATAATATGGGAAAAGTATATAAACGATTTACGGAGAGCGTCAACATGGCGACGACCATAATAGAAAAGATATGGAAGGAGCATGAACTTGCAGTCGATGACGATGGCCGATCTCTGATATATATTGATAGACATTTGACGCATGAAGTCACGTCACCTGTGGCCTTCGAAGATCTCAGGATAAGGGGGAGGAAGCTCAGGAGGCCCGACCTCACCGTAGCGGTCATGGATCACAATGTGCCGACTGGCCCAAGAGAGGAGCCCATACGAGATGAGCTATCATACAAACAGATGCAGGCGCTCTATAAAAATAGTGAAGATTTTGGGACAATACTGCTTGACTATTACAGCCCATTTCAGGGTATAATACATATCATCGGGCCTGAACTTGGCCTTACTCTCCCTGGCATGACGCTGGCGGCAGGTGATAGCCACACCAGTACGCATGGTGCCCTGGGGGCACTGGCATTTGGAATAGGTACGAGCGAGGTTGAACACGTTTTCGCCACACAGACTCTCTGGCTAAAGAAACCTAAGACTATGGAAATCAAAGTTTCGGGAAGCTTCGGGCGGGGAGTATACTCCAAGGATTTAGCGCTATTCCTAATTGGCCAGCTAGGTACTGGCGGAGGCATAGGACATATTCTAGAGTATACCGGTGAGACCATCAGATCTATGACCCCAGATGAAAGGATGACGCTGTGCAATCTTTCTACAGAAGCTGGCGCTAGGTCTTCGATAATTTCGCCCGATGATAAAATCTTTAATTATGTCCGGGGAAGGGCTTTCGCACCAGAAGAAGATGATTTCAATGAAGCCGTTGAATACTGGAAGACTCTGGCCTCTGACCCTAACGCCACCTATGATAAGTCCTATAGTTTCGACGTGTCGGGTTTGAAGCCGATGGTTACATGGGGTACAAACCCCTCTATGGTGGTCCCTGTAACTGGATCTATTCCGTCCCCAGACCAGTTTGAAGCGTCAAGGAGGCCAGGCATTGAGGCGGCCCTAAAATATATGGGGTTAACCCCTGGTCAGGTAATAACTGACATAAAGGTTGATCGCGTCTTTATAGGCTCCTGCACTAATTCAAGGCTTTCTGACCTGACCATAGCGGCTAGGGTAGTCAAGGGTAGGAAGGTGTCCAAATCGGTCAGGGCTATGGTCGTACCTGGTTCCCAGTACGTGAAGAGGAACGCTGAAAGGAAGGGACTACATTCCATATTCCTCGAAGCCGGATTTGAATGGAGGAACGCAGGATGCAGCATGTGCATAGGTATGAACGAAGATCAGCTTTTACCAAGTGAAAGGGCCGCCAGCACAACAAATCGCAATTTCGAAAATAGGCAGGGACCGGGGGGAAGGACGCATCTTGTAAGTCCAGCAATGGCGGCGGCGGCGGCCATAGAAGGGCATTTTGTAGATATAACACAATGGGATATGCCGGAGGCGATCTAGTATGGATGTAGTAGCGGGCCTTGCAGTGCCGTTGCTTCGTGAGAACGTGGATACCGATCAGATAATTCCAGCGCAGTTCCTGCGAATACTTACAAAGAACGGCTTGGGCAGGTACCTTTTTTACAGATGGAGGTATGATCAGGATGGCAAACCTACGCCCGGATTCGTTCTTAACGATGAACGGTTCAGGAAGGCTACAGTGCTTCTTGCGCTAAAAAATTTTGGAATAGGCTCATCTAGGGAGAACGCCGTCTGGGCGCTCACAGATTACGGGATCAAGGCCGTTATAGCCCCTTCATTTGGGGATATATTCTATGAGAATGCGGTGAAGAACGGGCTGGTGTGCATAAGGATTGATGAAAAACTTATCCAGCAGATCGGAAAGGAGGCAGAAGCAGGTGGACTCACGGTGAGGATAAACATCAAGGAGCAGAGCCTGAGTTACGGATCACAATCAATACATTATACAATGGAACCATCAGTTAGAAGAAGGCTGATGAGCGGGGAAGACGAAATTGAAAACACAATAAAGTATGAAAATAAGATAATGGCCTACGAGCAAAGGATGAAAAAATTCTACCAGATAGATAGGAAGAGGTTGCTTTACGAATAGTGGGCAACCCCTCTAAGGATAACTAACTATTGCAAATTATATCATTACCGCGCGGACCTGAGCAATCTTGTGAGCACGGTGAGCTCGGCACACCGTTCAGTGGCAATGGACCTCATTACCGCCGTGGTCATGTCCTCTCCCACGGATACCAGGCCGTGGGCTTTCATTACCACGGCCATTGCACCATGTTCGAATACATCTGTGACAGCTGATGCCAGCTCCTGTGTCCCTGGCATAATTATAGGGATGACCGGTACTCTTTTCCCCAGATAGAACTGTGACTCAGTTGTTATGGTATCTATTCCATCCTCCACGTAACTGAGCGCTGTTGAGTAAGTTGGATGAGTGTGTATCACATAGTTGATGGAAGGCAGCCTTTTGTATATTTCAAGATGAAGTCTGAATTCAGAGGAGGGCTGGGGACCCGAAATTAAGGACCCGTCCAAGCTCATAATGGAAAAGTCAATTGGTGAAGCCCTTTCTAGGAAAATGTTGGTCGCCTTGATAACGATCCCCTTTTCAGATCTAGCGCTTAGATTCCCTTCACGCCCTTCAACATAACCCAGCTCGGCCAGGTACCTCCCCGCCTGAACCAGTTCCTTTCTTATTTTATTTATCACAGGATTTCCCCTCTTTTATAGGAACCAAGCACCTTTATAAAAATAGCCTGCCTTTCAAGCTCTTCAAGTGTTTTCTTGATGTTTTCCATCTTGACATGGCCTTCAAAATCCACGAAAAAGTAGTATTCCCATGGGGTCGATCTTGTCGGCCTGCTTTCTATCTTTGTAAGATTGACTCCGTTTTTAGCGAATACACCAAGCGAACTGTACAGTGATCCTGGCATGTGTTTTACCGAATAGATTATCGAAGTCTTGTATTTCACTTGGGCCAAGTACTCACCTTCAACCTCCCTTCTACTCATTACGAAGAATCTAGTGTAATTGTTTACGGAATCCTCGATACCCTTCTTAATGATTTCTAGCCCATAATACTTCGCAGCCCTCTGACTGGCTATGGCTGCGCAGCCCGTAGCCTTCCTTTCAGCCAAAAGCTTAGCGCTTCCCGCGGTATCATAAAGCGAAACTGGCACAAAGCCACCGGCTTGGATGAACTTCCTGCACTGAGAAAGCGCCTGAGGGTGGGACCAGACCTCCCTTATATCTTTCAGTGTCTGGCCAGGTAGCACCATCAGACAATGGTTTACCCGGTGCACTATTTCACCGATAATTAAAAGGTTTGAATCCAGCAATAGGTCATAGGTCTCATTTACACTTCCCTCGAGCGAGTTTTCAACGGGAACCACAGCGAAATCAGAATCACCGTTTTCGGCTGACCTGAATACATCGGCTAGAAAAGGCTTTGGTAGCAATGACACACCGCTGGGGAAGTAGGCTATGGCTGCCTCTTCGCTATATGCCCCTCGTTCTCCTTGAAAGCTGACCTTCATCGATCCTAATACACCGGTTCCAGCCAGTCAATGTATTTATTATCCATACCGCGTACTATAAGTCCAAATTTACTTTTCATCCTTTCAGTTATAGGCCCTACCGTGCCTCCCCCCACCTTCCTTCTATCCACTTCAAAGATGGGTGTGACCTCAGCTGCCGTTCCCACGAAGAATAGCTCTTCTGCCGAATACAGCTCCGACCTTTCTATACTCCTTTCACTTACATTGAACCCCATATCTCGGGCCACCTTGATTATGGATGACCTGGTTATCCCATCAAGCGTTCCGGACGATATGGGCGGTGTAGCGAGCTCTCCATCCCTCACCATGAATATGTTCTCACCGCTGCCCTCACAGACTTCGCCTCTATCATTTAAGAGGATAGCGTCATCGTACCCATCTTTCAACGCCTCATTTTTTGCTATAACGCTGTTGGTGTAATGCCCAGTAACCTTAGCTGTAATGGGGTTACTCTGGATGCTGAGCCGTCTCCAGCTCGATACGACCACCGAAATGCCGGCCTTTTCAAAGTAACGCCCCATCCTTACAATTATTATTATTGTGCTGGCCTTGAGGTTCCTTATGTCAAGACCAACCGGCCCATACCCCGTTATTACCAACGGCCGTATGTAAACGTCAGACCTGATCGAGTTAGCCTTAACCGTTTCAATAACAGCCGACCTAAGCTCTTCTAGGCTTAACGGTGAGTTGAACCCGTATATCTTCTCTGAATTTATCAACCTTTGGATGTGTTTGGTGAGCCTAAATATATAGAGTTGAGGCTCATTCCAGTAAGCCCTGATACCTTCAAACGCCCCTGTTCCATAGTGCAAGGCCTTTGTCATTACATGAACCTTGGCATCCTTCCAGGGGACAAGTTCCCCGTCAATCCATATCAAGTCAGTTTCAAATGATTGACTCATTTTAGTATACCTGTCGCAGATTGCCAAATGCTGTTATAAAAACCTTGGGTGAAGCCTATGAAAGAGCATGACATTCCCTCTCACCAAAGCCGTGAGCTTCCCATCCCCTATGCCCCTGTTTACCTATGGTTTGCATGGCAAACTGGACATTCCTGCGTAGAATATTCAGGCTCCACAGCAACTGTAAGTGCGCCGTTATGCTCTGCCTTCCAGTAAACCCTTTCCCAGAACTTGGCCCACGACGTATCCTGTATCGCCCTAGCAAGGCTATAGTCCTTCATCATCATGCTGTTCACAGAAAGGCCTTCATAGGCGGTTAATCCTGTGAAATATTTAAAATCTTTAGAGTTTTCCAACTTCTTCTGACTATAGGAGGAAGGGTGTCATCCGCAATGTGCTTCCGCAAATAGCTTCTGGTTTTTGGGTCCGATGGGTAGCCTGAACCGAAATCGCCATAAGCGCGTTTAAGGCCTTCCACTATCATATCCCTATTGACCTTTGCAACTATGCTGGCGGCCGATACTGGAGGAAATAGTAGGTCTGCATGATGTGAACTCACCAGCATTATATCTCGATTAAGTTCATCTTTTATCTGATCTGAGAATAGTTCGGCGTCCGTATCGGCTGCATCAACCATGGCTAACTCACCTTCCAGGCTATTTACAAGTTTGGCCATATAGCGAGCTTCCAGAAAGTTCAACCTTCTGTGTTTTTTACCATAAAGAACGTATCTGTCAATGGTGGACGGGGGTATAGCAATGTACTTGATTTTGATATCGGTCAGAGTCATACTCCTAAATATATCGGCCCTTCTTGCCGGTGTAAGAAGCTTCGAATCCTTTACGCCAAGGCTCCTTAAAAGCGGAATATCATTTGTAGAAACAGCTCCTATAACTAGGGGGCCGATAACGCTGCCCCTTCCGGCTTCATCTATCCCAATTACCTTCATGATCATCACCCATCAAAACCTTCTCAACATCGTCAAGAGTTAGGACCTTGAAGGTTGACGTAATCAACTCAACAAGCGGATCCAAAAATCCGAATTTATAGGTAAAGACCAATTCAGCATCGCTATGGACGGCCTTTTCCAGAGTCTTCCTCAGTTCGGGGCTGACAAGCCCCAATGGTTCTATTTCATGGAAGACTGTTACATCCAAGTCTGAAACTGAACTTTCAACCGCCTGCGTCGCGAATTTCGATAGTGAATTCAGGTCCAAACGGCGGCCGCCAAATCTCGCACCGCTTCCAGATGGAGCTGACAGGCGCCTTCTTTCTCCGCTAGCCAGATTGACTACAAGTAGAGAATATTTTGGCTCCCTGAGGATAATGGCGCCACCTACTCCCTTACCGTTATCCCTGAGCCGTTTAACCAGGCTCATCAATATCTTCTGCCCCTTAGATGGCTTATCTATCCCTATTGCGATCTTCATAGCCGGTACTATGCCGCGAAGCTTATTAAATATGTAAGAAACCTATATGTTCAATCCAAGACAGCGATCAGCACTGATAAATGGCGGTTAATCTATTCATTGAGCGATCTCTAGCCATAAATTTTCGCCTTAAATCGGCCAGAAAGCCACTAAAGCCATCGAAATACCCCTACTGCAGCAACGCCATTCTGGATTGGCCTTGATGTCATTTAGAACCAGCTCATCTTAGGAAAAATTAGTCAAACTTTAAAAGGCTAAAGGGGGAACTCGAAGCATGCTGGAGAAGGCGCGTCTGGTAAGCGGCTTCCTGAAATACAAGTATCTCAAGAGAGGGCCTTTCTATGCTTCATATAATGTAACTTTCAGGTGCAATTCAAGATGTACGTACTGTGACTATTGGAAGAGCGAGCCCCCAGAATTGGGAACCGCAGACGCCTTGAAAATAGTGGATCGCATAGCCGAATCTGGAGCCCCAATGATGGACTTCAGTGGAGGAGAGCCGCTATTAAGGAATGATATGGTCGAACTTGCAAAAAGGGCCAAGGAGGATGGCATGTTGGCCACGATGAACACCAGCGGCCTGATCAGGAAGGAGGCTGTGATCAAAGAGCTATCCAGATATCTGGACACAGTCACCATATCCTTGGACGGGCTGCCTGATGTACACGATGAACAGAGGGGGATAAAGGGGGCATTCGTGAGGTCAGTTGGCACAATGAAGCTGTATAAGGCAGCAGGGCTCCGGGTAGGTATAAACTTGGTGATAACCAGGAGGAACGCCGATACCCTTCAGGAATTCTTCGACTATATCGCTGATTCTGTGGATTTCATAACAGTACAGCCTGTGAACCCATCCGTGAAGTTCAAGTTCAGCGACGAAGCTATGAGGGCCCTGATATCGATGAAGGATAAGGGGAAGCTTCCGCTGGATTACAAGTATATAATGGGGATTCGAGATTACTTCGATGGGAATTTTACCAAGGTGTGCGAGGCAACCAAACTTTACTTCGCAGTGGACCCGATGGGACAGTTGACTGCATGCCCGCCCCGGCATGACATCAAGCTAGGCAGCCTGTTGGAGAAGGGCTTCTGGGAGCTCCTTGATGAGCATGGAGCCGAAGCAATGAAGGAAATCGATAGATGCAGTGGTTGCTACTTGGCGTGTACCGTCGGCTGGTCCTATCAAATGGATTCTCCTTTAATAACGAGCGCTTATAACGGCGCAAGAACTTACCTTTCGCATTGATGTGAAAGGCGCGCGGGAATCAGCTTAGGATGCCACTACGTTCATTAGCATCCTGATCAGATCTATATTGGCGACTATGCCCACGAGCTGTCCTGTTGAATTTATAACAAAGATATGATCCTCATTTTTCTCGGTCATAGTTTGTATTACCTCCTCGAGTGCGGCATCCTCTGTGAAGATCAGCCCTTTCTTGATAGCCAGGGTATATAGCGGTCTATCGTAGGCAGAAGTGGGCAGGGCCGACAGGTCCTCTAAAGTAGTATAGCCAAAGAAAAGCCCACCTTCGGCGATCAACGGAATTACCCTTATAGATTTCTCCTCCAGGAGCTTTCGTGTATCCCTAACTGAACTGCCGCTTTCAACAGCCAGCGGATTACGCGTCATAACATCTTTCACCCTCCTGTTGAGCATAATATGCGGGTCCATTGAGATAGCCCTTCTATAGAACCTTTCCAGGGCCAGACCTTCGTGTTCCCTCTTCGAAGTGCCTTGCACGGGATAAATCGAAAAGTTGTTGGAAACAAAGTAGGCTATTATGGAGGCAAGCAGCACCGGTATGATAGCATTTGAACCAACTATCTCTGCAACGAATGCTATCGGCGCAAGAACCACTTTATTCACTCCAGAGGCCGCCGCTCCCATTCCTAGGAGTGCAAAAAAAGGTACATAGATTGGCGAGAAGAGAAGGCCAAAGGCGGCCCCAATGAGCATCCCCATTTCTATGGCCGGCAAAAAGGTCCCACCGGTGCCACCGAAGTTAAGCGTAGTAATGACCGCGAATGACTTAAACAGGAGGATAATTATTATGGAAGTTAATGCCAGACCGCCTGCAATTGTAATGGAGATCAGGTTCAAGCCTGGCCCTATGGAGAGCGGTTCTAAGTAACCTAACGTGCCAAGGATAAGGCCACCAATCAACACCAACAGAGGAAGGCTGGCTTTCGAAACCAAAAGGGTCGAGAGCCTGCCAAACAGCTGATAAAGCTTGACAAAGGCTATGCTAAGCCCACCGACAATAAAGCCAAACAGGATGGTCAGGAGGATGAGCCCAACGTTTAATTGCGGAAGAGTAAAGGCTACGTTGATTATGGATGGTGTATTCAGAAAGAATGAAACTAGGTACGCGGCGGCTGAGGCTATCGCTGCTGCAATGAATGGCTCCTTTTCAAGGTCCCGCTTATAGGGTAGCTCGAGAGCCAGAAGGAAGCCGCTCAGAGGCGTCTTGAATACAGCCGAAAACCCCGCTGCTAAACCGGTCAGCAGCATGACCTGATATGTCATATTTATGGCGAACTTCCTCTTGAACCAGGAGCTTATGCCGGCACCCATCAGCACTGATGCCCCTTCCGGGCCAACCGGTGCCCCGAACATAAAAGCGCCTAAGGAAGCGAGCGAATAAACAAGGGCATCCCTCAATCTTAGCTTTTCAGGAGATAAATGGTAATACTCGAGAAACGTCTCAAACGAATCTTCCGCCTTTTTCCTAAGAAATAGCCTTACCAGCAGGCTCGAAATCAGAAGCGCCATGAGCGCAAATATCAGGAAAAGCTGTGGTTCCCTCGTCAGCAGGGGATAGAACCCATTCCATACGGCCAGTGATACCCTGTAGGCTATCGATACGGCGCCCCCGATTATAGCGCCGATGATTAGGGTGAATATAATGGGTTTTATCGACCCTGGATTTAGAACCCACTTCAATCTGCGCTGTTAACTTTATTAGTGCCGCTTTTAAAGCTATTCTTGGTGCCTTGGCAAGAGAACTACCGAGATGGTTCTACTTTCTTATACCTTTCTATGCTATTCAAGAGATAATATACACTTTCACCCCAATATACATATTGCACCTCGGGGGTAATGTAGTAGATGTTGGCATCGCCGTGGCGTTATACAGCATCGCATATATGCCCGCCTCAATCATTGGGGGCAAACTTGCAGATACGTTAGGAAAGAGAAGGTCCCTAGCGCTACTCGGGCTAACTTTCCAAGCCGTTAGCCTAGTTGGCATGTCATTGCTAAGGTCCATTTATTCCATCGAAGGATTCTTTACGTTATATTCATTCGGCTATTCTATTACAATACCGATTGTCGGACTATTAGTGATGGAGACGTTGCCAAAGGAGAAGTGGGGCGAAGGCAACTCGATTTCATTTAGATTTATGATCATCGGCTATATACTGGGGCTTGGGCCCGCCATAGCTTTCCTTCTCTATCTTCCATTCTACGATTTCTTCATCATACCCTTCCTTTTCCTGATAGTGGGTTTCCTTTTCGCAGTCAGGCTTATAAAGGAACCAATGGTTACCTTCGAAAGGCGTACCCAGATTTCCAATTTTAGCGGTTTTATAGAGCGGCTTTCAAAATATCCAGTGCTCTTTTTGCGCCTTCCAAAGCTACTGGACTTTAAGGCCATATACAGGTCCAGTAAAAATAGCATGACGAGAGACCTGCCCATCATCATGCTGAGCGCAGGTCTGTTCTTCTTTGCATCGAACCTCCTTTTCACTTCTTATACTCCATTTCTTTATTCGAACAATATATCGTTCGGCCTGATAATGCTCTCAAGCCTCTATTTGACCATCATCAACTATATAGGCACAGTTAGGCCAATTAAGGCCCCAGCAGAAAAGGGCGATGTAAAATTCATTGTCAACATGATCATGGTCAGGGCGCTCGGAGCCCTTTCCGCGGCCTTGCTCGCTGCCTACATATTTGGATTTAATACGCTGCTGTATACGTTTGTCATTTACAGCGTGCTCGGCATGGCTTACACGCCCATATTTATAGGGATGAACTCCCTCCTCTATTATAGGCTGCCAAGCGGGGGCAGGGGTGGCATGTTGGGCGTTTACAGCGCCATCAGCAGCCTGAGCCTCTTCTTCGGATCATATTTATCGGGCTTGATCTCATTCTATTTGGGCTATTTCATGACATACTTCCTAGCCGCAATATTCTTTTTTATCGCCGCCATATCGATCGAATGGCATTTCAAGTCTCATACGCCCGATGATAAGGAAATATCCCTATCCATTTAAGGCGACGGTGTTCCCAGTCGTTCTATACTGGGACCATGTTGATTGACATCAATATAAAGTCTTTATATAATCAATGAGTTGGCCGGCTAGGTCGAGCTTCCTGACATCCCACGCTATCGTGTTTGTTGATATCACCTCACCAAAGCTCTTTAACTCAGATGGATCGTCGAGAAAATAGGTGGCATAAAAGCGCACATTGTTAGCCTTCTTGAGATACACGGAAGCTACCGGCTTCAGCTCACTTGAACGGTTTACAAGGTTATCAATAATGAGCACATTGCCGTCTTCAACTCCAACCTGATGTTCGATGACCTCAACTGCTACGTTTAGGTCCGGGTTGAAGGTTATAACCTTGGCCCTATAATTGTCATTTTTTAATCGTTCTATCAAAAGTGGAAATGTTGAAAGGCTAACCGATTCAGCTGCGGTTATCCCCAACCTCCTTATAGGCGTCAGGTCCACAAACACTAATCTCTGTACCTTAAACTGATTTATTAAATCCATGTATTGAGTAAATCCTGCCTCTGAGTCGGGTAGACCTCCCTTCTGATAGGCCATCGGGAGAAGGATAAGCACGCTTGTAGAATTAAGCCTCGAAAGTGTAAGGCATAACTTGAACATATCCCTGTCATATGGAGGGACAATACTCCATATGACGATGGGCCTGTTTCCAGATGAGCCGCCTATATTGCTAGTTAGCCCTAAGTCCGAACTGAACTTGACAGCGTTAGACTCCAGCTTAAGAGAAGCCGATATGCTATTAGATATTTCTTCAATTTTCTCATCATAATAGATAACGAATTCGCCGGAGCTCCCCATGATGCCCATCGGTATTAACTCATACCTTAAATCGTTTTCGTAGAGCCTTAACCCTTACAAATTAGAATACCAGGTTTGGTTAGGAACTCACCCCGATCATCTACAACTTTGAAGAACTGACCTTAGTTACGAAGAATCCGATATTAAACTACAATGATCATTACATTTACTTACTCTTATCCAAGCTAGTAGAAAAGATGGGATAAAAGAAAAAACTGAAAATGGATCAGCTATTCTCGATTAGGATTTTATCCACCATCTTGATATGCGTTCCTTTTTCGGCATTAGGTAGGAACGAGGCTTCAATAGAATTCTTAGCCAGCTTAACTACTTCATCCTTCCTCAGCTGCAGGCCATCTATAACAGCGGCGTAATTTTCAGCAAGATAGCCCTTAAAGTAGGCCGGATCGTCTGAATTGATCGTCGCAACTATTCCCAAATCAAGCATCTTCCTTATTGGGACGTCCTCTATTCTTTTAAAATAGTTTACACCAACCGACGAAATTGGACAGGCGGTGACTGGGATCCTTTCCTTTGCCACCCTTTCTACAAGCTTTGGATCCTCAAACATATGATATCCGTGGTCTATCCTTGAAATCTTAAGAAGGTCTAATGCTTCCCATATATATTCTGCAGGTGCCTCCTCACCAGCGTGCGCTACGGCAAGAAACCCCGAGTTTCTAGCATCTTCAAATACCGTTGTAAACTTGTGAGGAGGGTTACCAAGCTCCTTCGAATCCATACCAACCGCCTTGATCCAAGGTTTATACTTCTTGGCCTCCTGAAGTACATCCATGGCGGATTCGGCGCTCTGGTCTCGTAGAAAGCACATGATCAGGTAGGAGGAGATCCCGTACCTGCCTTTTGCATCCTCTAGGGCCCTATGAATCCCGCTAACCACAGTCTTGAATGAAACGCCTCGAGATAGGTGTGCCTGGGGATCAAAAAAAATTTCGGCGTGAACCAGCCCTTGCAAAGCAACCCTTCTGATATACGCCATGGTCAGATCGTAGAAATCTGTTTCTGTAACCAGAGATTTCATTGCGTTATAGTATATGTTCAGGAAATCTTGAAGGTCACTAAAATTATATGCCCTTCTCGCTTCTTCTGTTGACTTATAGGGTAGCTTGACGCGGTTCTTCTGAGCCAGCTCGAACATAAGCTCAGGTTCAAGCGTCCCTTCTATATGCAGATGCAACTCAGCCTTGGGTAGAAGCCTCGCAAGCTCCTTTAAATCGGTGGATTTTGGACCCATGATTCTCATGCACCGGCGCCATATATAAATATACGGCGCTGGAGTTGGTAACCCTTTCTCATGATTTCATATATATTAGCTATGGGTGAACAGCGCCAAACCCAGTAAATGTACGGCGCAACAATTATCTAGCAGATCGGTGTTCTGCTTTGCATGGAACTTGAGGATCTGATTGATGCGGCGCTGGGAAATAAGAAGGCCAATATAATAATAAAGAACGGCAAATTGATCAACGTCTTCACAAAAGAGGTCTACAAGTCGGACATTTCGATTTACGGGGATAGGGTAGTTTCTACAGGGGACTCATCAAAATATAAGGGTCCGAATACAAGGGAAATCAACGGTGAAGGCCTATTTCTCTCCCCAGGATTCATAGATGGCCATCTGCATTTTGAAGTGAGCAAGCTATCCTTCACCATGCTATCTAAACTTCTGGTACCTCATGGCACAACATCAATAGTTAGTGGAGTAGATGAAACATACAGCGTATTAGGCGAGGACGGGGTTTACAGTACCATAAGGGAATCTGCTGTATCGCCTCTTAGGCTGTTCTTTGCCATACCCTCCAAGTTACCCTACACAATTCCTTCGTCAACCCTTAATCATACCGTTAACTACGATGTAGTAAGGAGACAGCTACCCATGGAACACACATATGGCCTATGGGAGACCATTACGGAATTCATAACAAATAAGGACGCGGACCAGTTAAAGGCGCTCTCAATGGCTAAAAGGTTGCATAAACACGCGTTCGGTTGTCTTCCGCTGGCCAGAAACAATATCCTTAATGCTGTGACCGCAGCTGGCGTTCGCTTGGACCATGAGAGTTACAGCCCTGATGAGATGAGAGAAAAGGTAAGAAATGGGCTATACGTGATGATAAGGGAGTCCACTGTAACGCACTTTCTGGATAAGAACATTAAGATAATAACGGAGTACGGGATTCCGTCAAGCAGGGTCGGATTCTGCACAGATGATGTAATGAGTTATGATGTGCTTAGAAGGGGGCATCTGGATAACGTCATAAGGATGGCCATCAAGGCCGGAGTGCCTCCGATAGAGGCATATCAGATGGCTACTATCAATACGGCGGCAATGTACATGGTAGACGATGAAATCGGGCTCATAGCGCCTGGAAGGTACGCAGACATAGTGCTGCTAAACGATATGGAAAAGGTGGCCATCAAGGCAGTGATATCTCACGGTTCGCTTGTCACATGGGATGGAAGATTCCTAACTGAGGTTGTCCCCCCTAGAAGGGATGCGTGGATGCTTAATACATTCAATGTCAAGGGGATGATCGAACCTTCTTTTATCAAAGTTCCAGCGCCGACTGAACGGCAGGCTATGGCTTTGGCAATAAAGGTCAGTGACGAAAATCCGTTCAAGAGGCCTGGTGTAAGGCTATTGACAAAGGTTTCTGATGGCGAGGCTATGGCAGACCCTGCACAGGACCTGCTATATGTAACCATAGTAGAGAGACACAAGGGCACTGGCCTAGTTGCCTCGGCGTTTGTCACGGGGTTCGGGTTAAAGGAAGGGGCCATGGCCTCTTCAACAGCTCCCGATGACAACAACATAGTGGCTGTTGGAACTAACAAGGCCGATATTGCACTTGCAGTGAATAGTCTGATAGACATGAAGGGGGGACAGGTTGTAACGCGTGAAGGGTCGATAGAGATGACATTACCTCTTCCAATAGGCGGTATAATAGCAGATATGGAGCCCGCGGAAATGGCAAAGCAAGAGTTAGCCGCAGATGAACTATTACGGCGAATGGGATCAGGCCTCACATCGCCTATGAGCACCATGATCTTTCTGCCGGTGACCGCCATACCCGACTACGCTATGACGGACAAGGGGCTCGTAGATTGTGTGGGACTTAAAATAGTGCCTCCTGTAGAGAAGGCCTAGCTCACAAGCAATTTATTTTATATTGCCTTGATTATCTAGTATAAATTCTATAAACACATTTGAGACTATGTCTGTGAATTCTTGTATTTAAAATAAAATAATTAGTACATGTTTGCAAACCCAACATCAGTATTGACGATTTTTGAGTTATTTTTACTACAATATACGTTCACCACGGTTTATTAAAATCAGTTAATTAAAAAATAGATAGAAGGTTGACATTAGGTTAGCCAACCCTCATTCACAAGATTTGATCGAAGGACGATTTCTGAAAGGCCCTTTACGAGTATTGGAGTGAATATAAGCATCGGGAATACACCGCTCGCAACCCAGCCCCACCACCAGTACCAGTAAAGTGACGGTGGAATAAGGCCAAGCCAGTATTCAATTCCGACGCCAACCTGCGCCCCAAGCACATTGACCAATACAGTGGGGATAAGTATGAACCAGAACCACGCTTCGCGCCTCTTCATCTTTACCCCTTCAACCTCTCTATCTACAAGGTCCCTAAACAGGGGGTCTATCCCCCTCCTAGAAAGTACACCCCTATAAATCAGGAAAACCGGAAGTGCTGTAAGAAGATCTGCAACCGAATAGAGAAGAGATGGTACGACACCGAGCCCCACCATTAATCCAGCTCCTATGACGCATCCAATATATGCCCCGAGTAATCCCCAAGCTCCCCACCACATGGTGAACACTATAAAAAATGGCGTGACAAAGTAAAATAGTGAAATACCAGAATAACTGAGCGGACCCAGTAGTACTACGCTAAGATATGAAAGTACTATTACGACAGCTATTTGAGTTATATAGAGGACATAACGAGTAGTGCTAACCCTTTGCTTGGATCGTAGAGATAACCCGTACCTTAACCATGGATATTTTTTGTTGGTATCCATTTTTTCGGTCATTTGGATATCGCATATTATTACATTAATGCCTATATAAGCCTATGCTACCCGATGCTGTGTCTAATGACT
>JAJZYL010000107.1 GCA_021798095.1 archaeon
TGGCTACAAAGGCGTCATTGTACAACTTATTCATGCAGATGACGCCGCATTATAAAGGTGGATAAGTCGTTCTGTATAATACCTGTTAGCATACGGAGTGGCTTTGACTTAGTCATTAGACACAGCATGAAACGGCCATTTTAGTTATGGTTATATGCACTGTTGACAGCCTGGCCAACATGTCTGTCAGGAGGGAAAGCCAGACGATCTGGTCAGGATTTTGGCCCTGGACAACTCACGAGACGTCGAGGAGCTCAAGCTTATGGCGGCTGAGTTGGGCAATGACAAGGGCGGGTCGGTGTTCTGGCCGCGATTGACGCTCGTAACTTAAAGGGCAATGTACTCTGTTGCACGACACTACGGGTATGGATTAGCCCCTTTGTATGCGTGCCCCTCTTCCGGCTACACCATCGCGATAAACCTGTTGTAGATGGATGCCTTCATGACCATCTCCTTGACCATGTTCATGAACTTCACCGTAACGTACTCACCGAAGATGCGCTTGATGTGAAAGACGCCTTCCACCCTCCGCCTGTACCCGAACCTGTGGATGTTACTCCACGCCTTGGGCTTGAACACCTGCTGCTCGGTCACTGCCTTCTTCCTCGGCGGAGATCCCTTGCCCTTCGGGACGGAGTTGCTCCTGACCCTGATGACAGGGTTGATGCGCCTTCCATCAAGGAAGTTGAAGTTAGCCCTCGAATCGTACGCCCCATCTCCAAGAGCCCTTATTGAAAGAAGCTTATCCCTGAACTCTCTGACTCTCTTTAGCTGGTTCTCTTCCCTGTCTAACACACCGGGCATAATATGTCGGTTACCTTATTACCGGTTGTGGCGCTGCCCGTGAGGTCAAACTGGCATCCTGCTGGCCTAGGTGATGATGGTAGGCATACTGACGTCGTTGTGGCCTCGATAATTTCATGGGGGCGCATGCGGTACCGTGTTAAAAGCCCAATTAGAGGATGGTCACGGTCGGCATCACTCGGTTGGGCAGGCAGCTAAATAACGATTTTTAACCGTAATGAGAATGGGCCCGAAGGGACTTGAACCCTTGACCGACCGGTTATGAGCCGGTCGCTCTGCCATGCTGAGCTACGGGCCCCTCTACATGCACATCTATCTTTTATGATTAAAACCTTTCCTTTCGTATTCTAAAATCAATTCTTCTACATAAGCCGAGTCGAAGGTCATAACTATCGGCCCAAGTGGTGATTCCTCGGCGTTCTCGCACAAATTTATCCTTCCCACGAACGCCGCCTGCCTGTTTAACAAAAGATCGTAACCTTTCTTATGTTTCCCCCTTTCTAATAGCCTTATAAGAGCGGGGAAGGCCCTTCTGGCTATAGCTGTGTCAACTATCCTTTCAGCTGTAAGTACACCAGCTTTACAAACAACTTCGTCCGGCCGCATATCTATCCTATATATGTCAGGAGCCACATTATTGACAGCGGCCATAACCTTTTCCGGGCTTTCGCTTGGATGGATCCTCGCCCTGATTTCTATTCTCATGCCAGTTGATCCATTATGTGTTTACGTATCCTAAGCGTTTCAGCATGGAGCTGTTCTAAAGTAATATCTTCATTGATTATCATATAGTCTGCCAGGGCTATTACATTACCCAAGCCTAGCTTCAACTCATTTCTATCTCTTTCTTCAAACACCTTAAAATCCTTGGGATCATCGTCTCGGCCCCTACTGCTCAATAATGCAAACCTTCTTGGCGGACTGGCGTGCAATGCTAGTACCCTCATGTGCGTTCGTGAAGCAAAATAATCCCTCTCCTCGAGTGACCTCATTCCGTCTATTATGGTGAGGTTAGCACCCTTTTTCTCCACGCTTTCCATGGTGATCTTCGCAACGATATCAGGGCCTTCCTTTTCCCTAAGGACCCTCATTGTGGCAGCCTGCCCATCCCTGTCCTGCCCATACCCCAATTCAATAGCATTCTCCCTTATTATATCACCCATAGAAACAATATAGGAACCGTTGCTCTTTAAAAAGTGGGAAACAGTAGTCTTGCCTGCGCCCGGCATTCCACTCAGAATTAGAACCCCCTGCTTCAATTTCAACTTAACCCCTATGCATCCTTTATTTAACGATTGCGCGGCTCATTTTTTAAAGGAGCTACTAAGAAGAATATGGGATAAAAAAATACGTAGATCACCTCAAGCGTGCAATATAGCAAATATTTATATTAAGCCCAGAAAGCTGATGTCCGATGACAGAAGACTATCTGGAGCTTTTGAACAGGATCAAAGATTCTCTTAAGAAGGAGAAGGTAAATACAGCGCCTAGATTAGCCATTCCTGAACCGGAGGTGTTCCTAACTGGGCACAGGACTATCATAAGGAATTTCAGAGCTATAGCAAATGCTCTTAATAGGGAACCTGGAAAGGTGCTCATAAACATAGCAAAGCAGCTAGGAGCCCCTGCAACCATGGGAAAGGAGGGGGAGGCCATTATCCTTGGAAAGAAGGATTTTCAAGCCATCAGGAACACTATTCAATATTATATCAAGACCAACGTAACGTGCCCGGTTTGCGGAAGCATGGATACTAAATTGACAAAGGAGAGGCGTATAACATTTATAATTTGCGAAGCGTGCGGCTCAAGGTCACCGATTAAATGATAGTTAACTGATCGATATTGCCCAAATTCGCAATAAACACAATGAAGTACGGCGAAAGCTACATACTTAACATATGCGATGAAAACCTTGTTTCCAAAACCCTAAAGGAGGGCAATATATCGATATATATTGATCCTAGATACTATATGAACAGATTAGTGGACGAGTCAGAGGTACTAGGATATATCTCCGCCGCTGGCATATTGAACCTGGTTGGACCGATGAGCGTTGAATTGGTGCTCAGAGCTGGGCTTGGATGTCGTGACGCGGTCAAGTTGATACAGGGTGTGCCCTTCCTGATAGTCTATAAATTTAAGTATTCTGACAACAGAATCTCCCATAATGAACCCTAAGGTCGGCAGACGCGTGCTAGCAATAGCCGAATCCTTTTATCCGGAAAGCGATAGGCCGAGTGTAGTTGCTGGACTTGTAATGAGATTAGACCTCATCATAGATGGGCTTATAATGGGTTCCATCTTAAAGGGGGGAAACGATGCGACGGCTGAAATCCTGAAGCTTTATAGATCCCTGAAGCGCAATGATATAAATTTTCTACTAATCAACGGAAGTATACTAAGCCTTTACAATATGGTTGACCTTGACCTGCTTTACTCGGAAGCCGGGATACCAATCATTTGCACTAACTCCAGTGGCGAACATGATCTTGAAAGCAACATAAGAAGGAGATTTCCTATGGACCTAGCTAAACTGGAGGCTTATAGAAAGCTAGGAAAGAGTCAATCGGTACTGCTTAAAACAGGTAAGACTATATTTGCAAGGCAACGTGGTATGACCGAAGACGATGCCAAGGCCATCCTTAACCGCTTAACGCTTCAAGGAAACGTCCCTGAACCGATAAGGATCGCCCGGATGATAGCGAGGGCGTTACTGGAATTTAGTGCCGATGATAGGTGGTCTGCACAGAAGGCTAACGCCTGAGGACGCAGCATGGTTTAATTACACTGCTTAAAAGTTTGCAGGCCACGATATAGCTTGTTGTTATATCGGAAAACGGGTTTCATAAGATTGCCTTCAAAATGCCTAGTGCTAAGGCCATACGTCAGGACCCATGACATTGATGCCAATACACAAAATGCCTTTTTACGCCCCATTCTTAACCTAAATCCCAAATAATATATTAACAAACTTAAATCGAATTAAATTTTATATCGAAGACGAGCTGCAAGGTGCTGGGTCCGACTTCCCTAACTATTCGGTAACTTTCTACGCTGCCACCATAAGGCTTTAACTTATCCTTAGCGGAATATATTATGTCTTCACTTCTGATCCTCTTTACATGAAGATACAGGTGAATCCATCCGCTCCCATCTAGCGAAGCTATTGCGTCTTCATAGTATTCCATGGCTCTTTCTGGAAGGGGCATCAACACTCGATCCACCCCGTGTCTTAATCGGGCTGCTACGTTCCTTGCATCATCAAGGATGGGAATTACGGTGCTTTTCAGCTTGTTCTGCTCGATGTTCATGAGCATATATCTGTAAGCAGCTTCATTTATTTCAGCGCTGTAAACCTTGACGTTGTTCACCCTTTTTGCGATAACTATGGAGAATGCTCCTACCCCGGCGAACATATTGAATACCCTCTCCCCTTCCCCAACCAAGGAGGCTATCCTTTCGCGTTCATGACTTAACCTTGGGCTGAAGTACACTTCCCTTACATCAAGACTGAAAATGCAG
>JAJZYL010000108.1 GCA_021798095.1 archaeon
TTCGGACTCAGACTTGGCCTTAAGCCAATCGCCCGTTCCCCTTACCTCCCTTGGGTATGTTTTCTTGGCATACAGGCTCCATTGGTCCAGGCGTTCGGCTGTCCAGTCTTCGGTAATTTCGGTAATTTCGGCAATTTCGGTATGTTTTCCGGACAAGGCCTGTTTAGTTATGGTCATCGTTGGGTACCCTCCTTCCTTTCTGCGCCATGTTGTCTTTGCATTGTGGACTTTGTAGCAGGATCCCAGGCGTATTTCTCGATCCGAAGAAGATAATGGGCCGTCATGTCTTTGTTTCCTCCTCTCATGATATGGTCAGGCTGAACCTGCCCGGGCTCCTTTCATATATCAGGCCGTTCCTTTCCAGCGACGCGATCAGCGTGGCTCCCTCGGGCTCCTCTATGCCGGCCTTCTTCAGCTCGGCCATGACCTCCTGCACAGAGACCTCCTTATTCTCCGGGCCGCAGAGCTTCCTGAATATGTCCAGCACCGTTTCCACATTCGTCTGTGCGCCATGCTGTCTTTGCAGGTGCATATCCCACTCCCCGTCATCCTTATTGAACCACCGCTCCTTGCCCTGATCGTCTAACAGGTGGTCCTTGCAGCGGACGTAGGTCTTGCCATCGATGGCCTTTAATTCTGCTATTAATTTGGCATCTAAGTTTGTGGCGCGTGTGGCTGGTACTAAATCGTTTTTGTGTTGATCCTGTGGCATTTGCCCACTACCCCCCTCTCCGGAAAACATACCGAAATTGCCGAAATTACCGAAATTACCGAAATAATCTTTCAGATCGGTGCTCTCCAGCACGCCATCTGGCTCGGTAGGCAGGGATTTGTCGAAGGTGAAAAACGTCACTTCATAACGTTCCTTTGACAATTCAATTCCAAAGAACGCTCTTAGCTTATCATTACTCTTTTCAGGATTGCCATCACGAAATGCATCGACAACCTGCCCCCAGTACTTGAATTTTTCATTGTGCCATTTGATAGACTTTAATGAAATCGTAACCGGCAGCTTTGACTCTTTCGCAAGCACCGGCTTTAACAATTCGCATGCATTAATTATGGCCTGAATGTACTTTGGAGCGTCTGAGTATATTCTCAAAGCGATTTCCACCTGGCTCTCACTTACATTTGTGACTATATTCAGCAGACTTTGGTAATTCATCTCCAAAATATCCGCCAACAGCTCCTCTGCCCTGTTAATTGATGGGGTTGGATCTGCGTCAAACTCGCCTAGGGCTATCCTTGGAAGGTTCTCAGCTATGGCTCCATACAGTGCCGCCCCCCTTGTGTGCGTGGTTCCATCCCTAATGAAATTTGCAAAAAATTCATACAGCTTTAAATTATTAATCCCCTCGCCTGAAACCTTGCTCCTTAACGGTTCAATTACATTCAACGCTTGCTCAATCCATACATCATTTTTTTCATTAAGCCATGTCCATACTTGGTCATTATCCAATATGGCTTTCAATTTCTTTTTAGCAAAGTCTTCAGTTGCCCTGAACACTTCAAGGGCTTCTCCCATTGAAGCAATTAGATCTTTAGCCTTTTTGGCAATCCTTGGAACCCTGTGGTTGTCACGGTCATAGTCGTAAAGGAATAGACCGAAACGCCTACCAAGTGCTGGATTTTCTGAAAGCTTCATCAACAGAAACGCGAAGTCATTCTTGGGATCTCCCAACGGGTTGGCATAGATACCTATTGTACTTGAGCCTGAAATTTTAAATGGATAGGTGGCATTATCCACCCTGGCCCATCCTAATTCCATAAAGGAAAGCAAGTAGCGTAGCAACCGCCGCGTGCCCGTCTCTTCGATCTGATCGAATGAAACAGGCACTTCAGTTCCATTTAAACTCCCAGGCCTTGGGCCGTCCAAGTCTGCAGTACCTATAAGGCTAGGGGCTGACGCTTTATCTTCATGGATCCCGACGGCTGCTGCGAACTCGGTCTTACCAGTGTTTGGTGGCAGCACTTCAATAAAATGCGGGTTGGCTGACATCTTGATCCCTTTTAACAACGTGCATTTCCTGACCAATATGACATTGGGGTCAGTTATGGCATCACCATGATTGACAATTTGGTTAAGGACATCCTTTTGCCAGTCAAGTGCTTTCAGCAATTCAGGATTTTTTAATGTGCTGACTGGCTTGAAATATACAGCAAAACTTCCTGCACCATAGTCCGCAATCATGTCTTCAACCAGTTTTTCTATTTTTTTGGGCAATTGCTGTTTCAAGTTGGTAATTTCACCGCTATCAAGGGGCACTAGGGAATACTCGAGTTTTTGTGGCTTGACGTAACCGTCCACATCATAAATAATTATTGGAGGCTGTTCACGCAATATATGGGCTTCATAAAGCTTAAATTCTGAATCTAATTCGTCAAGACCGTCGCTTAATGTAATCTTTGGCTTGGCGTACAGGGGTCTGATATACTCAAAGTCAATTCTTTTTCGCAAAATACTGTTTGTCATTTTACAATCACTTCATTTTTATGTATCTTCCCACAGCGCATTTGTTGGCAAAGTGATTTGGCTTCACACGTTCTGCAGTGGTTTGGCCAAATTGGCTTAATTTCGCCCAGGCAGCCAGGCAGCGAATCGTCCGTGCCTTGAACAATATTTATGCTTTTATCTATTGGACCTGATTCTGCGTTGTGGCCCCCTTGCCGGGGGGCCCTTCCTTCGTTCATTTCGCCACTCCGTCCGCGGGTAATGCCGCGTCGCCATTTTGAACGCGCTTACTCATGCTATATAGATACGCTCTGCCAGTTTGCGGAATTGGCCTTACGATTAGTTCATGTTCCTTGAATTCGATTTCCACTAGGTCACCCGGGTCAATGCCGTTTGATGCCCGCCACAGTGCAGGAAGGGTAATAACAGCGTTGCCTCTTCCAAGTCTCATTACACGAAATCTCTTGGATAACATAATACTATCCTATACGAAATGCATATATATAAAGATAACGTGATGTTATGCGTTGTACAAAGAAACAACAAAAATGAAACTCATAAGATTGGTGATTGAGCCGCGCTCTTATTCCGAACTGCAACGAGCGCTCGACATAAGTGATCCAGCTATCCAAAGGCATCTAAGGGACTTGACCGAAGCTGGTCTAATCGAGAAGGACAAAGAAAGCGGGCTGTGGAAACTAACTGATAAGGGCTTGGAATATTATAATTTAATGCAACGGACAGAGGCGCTTCAATCATCCTCCTCTATCGAGTCTGACACAAATGAAACATATACTGAAAAATACAAAGAGGAAGTGATTGAGGCCGCTGATAATATTGTCAAGGTCCTGCGCTCCAGCCACCCGCCGCTTTCGCGTATGAGTAATGTCAAGCTGAAGGGTGTCACTTCCACCTGGATGCACGTGCCACTTGTCTCCGACCTCCTGGCCAGGTTCGGCGAGAAGGAGGCGCCATTCTATCAATTCATAACGGCCGCTTATATCAGGTCGCTGCGCCTTTACGGTCCCAAGGGCCTCAAATTCAAGGCGGATTTCTTTAACCATATACGCCATAACTTCCTACGTGACCTTATAAAGACAAAATACCCGGATTCCATACCGGAGGCCGATCTCGACAGCCTGCGTTTCCAGGCCACAATTGAGTTCAATCCCTCGGCCGCATTTGATGAAGCGCTTGCCGAGCTGGACCTTGACACCAAACAAAGGGAAGAATTCATCCAAAGGAAACACGAAATCATAAAGGAAATTGTGCGCAGGCTCTATTATATCAAAGTCCAGGGCGATTCTGAGCAGCCCAAGCCCGCGGATCCCTAGCTCAGGTATAACAGTGTAGATTATACCATGCCTGGTATAACCCCCTGTCCTTTAGTCATCCTACCTTTCCAAGAACCCTGATCTAATCGGCTAAAATACCCCCCTCTAAGGGGTGCGCCACTAACGACAACACGCCAACTTAGCAATATAAACAGAGTCAGTTTACTCCTAACAACTTACCTGCAATATCCCTAGGCTTTCCAGACGCTTGTGGAATTTTTTTCACAAGCGTATCCCCGTTTGTCTCCCTGCCCAGCTTTGCATTTGTCATTTCAGCCGCGATTGCTTGTCTTTGCCTCGCCTCATCCTCTAACAAGCCCCCTGGAACCCATTATCCCGCGGGCCAAAAACACCCGCCCTAAGGGGTGCGCCACTACCATGCCGTGTGGGATGTCTTTTTGACACTCTTGCCATGGTAAATTAGATTAATGACTTTTAGGTGTTAAGAAGTGCGGACGGCCCTTTAGGGGGGGTTATCGTCATTTTCCGGTACATTTATAATTTGCGTGCGAAATTGGTTTGTTTCATGTTT
>JAJZYL010000109.1 GCA_021798095.1 archaeon
AGAACCATGGGCGATGAGATAAGGTCGTGAAGACGGTGGCCCAGAACAAGGAGATGAGGACGAAAATAATTTGCTATAACGCCGCTAGGATCGTAGATATAGCCTCTTCTTTATTCAGAGGATTTCTACAGAGCCGAAAAAACAGAAGCCTTTGATATGCAAAATCCTTAAGTTCTGTCCATATCTTCTATTACTGGTGGTCTAGGTTGGTCGAGCCTGTGCATGATATTAAGAGATGGAAGGCTGTATTTTTGCGTGAAAGCAAGATCAGAACCTATCTGCAGGCATTTTATGTCAGTCTGATTGGTTCTTCTGAAAATGCACGACTGCTTATCGAGAACGAACCGGGCAGCATAGATAGAAACGCGATATCCGGCAATGAACTTGTCAGGAGTTGTTTTGCTTATTCGGTTTTCCGGTATTATGAAAGAAATGACCGAACATACTTGGACATCGTTTTAGCACGCTTTGACCGCAGGGGGCCGAATGGATCACCGGATGGTCTGAAGCATATCACCAAGAAGCCTTGTTCATGTATTGCGTGTGAATGGCGAAAACGGTAATTATAATATGTCATAACTTTAAAGACATCAGGGTTTAAATTAATGGTCCTTTCCCACAACCGCCACTTCGATCTGTTAATGACAATGTTTTTTCCTCATCACTCTCTGAGTCTATCCATCTCCCTGAGCGGCGTTATGCATTTGCTTCACACCATACTATAAGGGACGGTCCTATTTCCATGGCACGATAACCCACCCCGCGAGTCTAGTAGGATCCTCCTTTTTAGGGAATACATGTTATACTAGGTACAGCGCCTTCCTCCCCACTTGATTTCAAACTAGTCCCCTTTTGGTTGCTTTTTTCATTGAGTCGCGTCAGTACCATCGCCCTAAGGAGGACACAAGTGCAATCATTCTAATGTGGAGTTATTTAATACGTGATTAAGGCTCCCTCAGCACGGCCTGCGAGTCTCCTAGAGGTGACACGAATCCATATCCAGACCCAAGGAGCTTCGGCACCTCCCCGTTTCCCACCACGACCTGCCTGTGCTGGCCGGAGCCCCCAAGAAGCCTGTCCTTAACCGCTTCCCTGACCTTTTCGTCGCTCAGGTCTCCCATCTTCTCGATTTCTTCCTCTTTGAAGCCGGCGATGGCGAGGAGCTGCCTCCTTGTCTCATTAGCTACGTTCCTTTCTTCCTTCACGTTGGTTTCCAGGAACTTCAGCGCCTTTTGGTATGAAGCACGCATATCCTCGATCATCTCCGCCGGTAGATGGGCCCTATTGGTTGTGTAGCGGTTCTCAATATCACCTATGTGCCCCATCCAGAAGGTGCGGTAATCGCGCGCCACCAGCCCCTTTGATTCGGCCAGCAGGAGCTGCGTGTCGAAGTAGGAACGGAGGACATAGGGGCGCCAAGGAAAGCCTGCACTGCGTAGTGCCGCACGCATGTCGTCTCTAATCGATTTGGCAGTTAATAACCGCGGGGCTATTATCGGCGAGGATGGTGTCAACACTTCACCTTTATTCATTCTTTCCTCAAGCCATTGTTTCAAATAAAAACACCCTTCATCCCCTAAAAATGTAAAATATGGTTTGCGCGCTTTGTTTAAATTCAATCGCACCGTAACCATGGTTGGTATCTTATCGAATGTAACAATGCCGTTGCTTACCTTCATCTCCGGGAGATCGCCAACGATTAGGCCATCGGTTTTGGTGTAATTCCCAAAAACCTCTGGGCGCACGCCGCTGAACGCCATGAGTGCGCAAGCAATTCGCGCCTTCCTGTTTGCCGCTACGAATATACGCCTCAGCTCTTCCTGCGTTGGCACGCGCTCGTTAGCCAGAGTCGGCGTTCCGATGATACCGCCTATCTTTATTCCGTTAAGTTTGTGTTCAACGCCATTATAAATCAGAAAAGAAGCCAGAGCCTTCTTGAAACGGGGCATGTAGCTTTGCGCCTTACCCTCGGATTCAAATCTCCTGATGAGAGCAGCGTATTCGTTCCGCACTTCCATCGGCGGCTTCGTTAATAGTTTTGCCGGCGTTTCGTTGGTAAGGCGGCAGTACAGGGCCAGTGTGCGCAGGTAAACATCGGCAGTGATCTTTGCGCCGGCGGCTACATTCCCGTACCATGCTTTAACCGCTTTATCCTTCAGCAGGTCGCGATTCCTTGCCATGCGTCGTTATAGGAGCCGGAGTTAAAAAGGATTTCGGATTCGCCGAGAAAATAGGATGGGCCGGGCCGGATTCGAACCGGCGGCCTTCCGGTTATCAGCTTCGTCGCAGGGCCAATGCAGGCCCTACTCGAACGCTCTAGCCATGCTGAGCTACCGGCCCCTGTTAATCAATCGTTACTTTAATTATTGCGCACCTGAAGGCTGGCTTGGCTTTAAGGATTCGTTTATCTTGGTCTGCAACTCTTGGAGGCTAGCCCTGAGCTTTTCCTCTTGTTTGGAAAGCACCATAGATCTGGTGTTTGAAAGTTCACGCTTCTCCTCTAACTCCTTTAGTAATTCCTCCTTACTGGATTTGATCATTATACTACCAGCTATCTTGTAAACTAAATTATCCGGAGCGCTTTTATTCAATTCCTCTATCGCCCGGTTGATATCTGAAAGTTCCGCGTTAACCTGTTGTTTCTGGGAAAGCACGGCCTCCAGGTTCTCCTGTGCCTGTTGATACCTGTTAAGCTGTTCCTGAAGCCACGGTGGAATGTCTTGCCCGCTCAAGCCTCGTCTACCTCCCTGAAGGTATCCAGAGCCGATTTTATAAGCCTTAAATTTGAGTTGATGTTAGCCCTCAACTTGCTTAATTCTGGTGCATCAATCGTCATTACTAACCCATCATCATTGACGCTGACCATGACGTCGCTAGCCAACGATTTATATATGGCCTCAGTTATCTGCGGCTTCATAGTTATGGTAACCACAGCCGTAGCGCCTTTAAACTGCATACGCTCCACCGGCTTCCTTAAACCCGCACCTACTGCATCCCCAGATACCATTATTTAAACGCTTAAACTTTGAGGAACCGCAGTTCGGACAGACTCTCTTCTGCTTAAGCTCAATGTATACTGTGGTGTACTTGTTTCTGAGCGTAGCGCCATATTTGTTACCCAACCCCTTTAGTGCTTTACCCTTAACCATTTTTCTCTAACGCACCTCTTATCATTTCCCTTATCTCAGGAACCTTCTCCTTTCCCATCTTAACCATTTCCATTATTTCTTCAACCTTAAGGCCAGAAGCCTGACCCTTCTGTATCGCACAGAGGTTTCCCTCCTGATCGTAAGCAATTGTAAGCCTTCCATCATTTATGCTCTCCTCCTCAACATCTGGATCCAGTATTATGCCTTTCTTGATCTTGACCGCCGTTATGGATACAGGCAGGTCCACTATAGGGAGTTCACTCGTTTCATCAGTTGGAGTCACTGAACCGTTTTCTTCCTGCTTCAATATCTTGAACTTTGTATTCATAAGCGCGGCCACCACGGCGTACGAAGAGGCATCAAAGAGGTTACCACCAGAGGAAATCACGCTAATGTCGACGTACATAAGATAGACCTCCTTACCAGGCACTATTACCAATTTATTTACATCTACCATCTTACTTTCCCTGATGCCTCTGTCAACCACCCTAGCTAGTTCTATAGCATCTTCATCTGGAGGACCCGGCTCAGCATATTCACTCGCCAATGGTAGCACTTCGGCATTGATAATAAGTACCCCCTGATCAGGTGTATCTGGAAATGGCTTTCCGTGCTCGATCTTTACGCCAGCCATAACCTCGGTATCGCCAAGTTTAACCCTTGCGGAACCTTCAGCCTTCGGGATTACACCTGGCTGTATCTCTAATTTTCTATATTCGCTCATTCCGCGGCCATCTAACCTTCTACCCTTGGATATAGCATCAGTCAATTGATCCCTCCTCAGGTTATCCAAAACTAATCCCTTCATCTATAAATTCACTCCCTTGAAATACTTCTGCACAAGCGCCTTCCTCTGGGCTTCCCTAAGTTCCTTGGCGCCGGCCATGGCAAGATCTATGGCCTGCCTAAATTCATCTTCGCTTAGCTTTCCATCCATCTGCATGAGCGTTATCAAGCCGCTGTTCAGCATAACCGCTATCGGAAGGTCGACTTCCCCCTCCTTATCTTCGGTATCGCTCAGGTCCAGCACCAGGCGCCCGTTCACCTTGCCTACTGCAACTGCCGAAACCAAGTCTTTCATCGGTATCCCAGCATCCGCAAGCGCTATGGAGGCAGCCGTTATGCTGGCTCCCCTTGATCCAGAT
>JAJZYL010000004.1 GCA_021798095.1 archaeon
CTTTACGCATTATTTGCACTCATTCGGATTTGCGCATACAACTGACATGAAACTGAAGATGCCAAAATTAGTATAAATATAAGGCTTAAAAGGGATCGTAAAAAGTCTTCTTTATTAGGTGGTATTAGTTAAATGGAAATGGAACGATTTTTATCAACGACCGGCCCGGCATTTAGGATCAAGGTTGATGGCCAAACTTATTCCTATCTTGATTACTGTCCTCATAAGAGTAGGGTGATTACGTCAGAAGGATTTCTGATAGTTGATGGGAGAATTAGGTGCCCATTTCATGGTGCTGAATTTGATATAAAAAGTGGCGAATTAAAGGTTCTTCCAGTTTCAAAGACGCCATGCCCGCCGAACTGCAGATTGATACCAGTGGTGTAAAACTTCACTATCCTTGCAAATCGGCCGCTAACTATTTCTATTTCCAATCTTAATGGGAAGCTATGGCAATAGAGAAGTATTACGCTCAATTCTTTTCCCTGGAGGACCTCATAAAGGATCTTGCGGCAATCACCAGTGGCGCTGGCCGTGGTATGGTTCTTGTTTTTTACAAGCTTGATAAAATGATCTATGTCGTTCACCCCTTGTATAATGCAATAGGCATCCATTATTATATGGATGAGAAAGACGAATTCCCTGCAGGCGACTACGCGTATAACATAATAGACTCGACCATAAAGGCCATGAACGGAAAGTCAGGGCTTAATCCAAACGAAATAGCTGCCGTAATAATAAAGCAAAAAAATAGCGAACTTGTGTCAGATGTCGAGTCTGATAAAATATGATTTAGTGATTTTCATCCTTTTCTCATAACCAATAATAGGGATCTATCTTCTTAGATTTCCTTATAAATAGGTCACTGTATGCGGCCTCATAATCGTTGGCAATAGTTTCAATTCTCTTGAACAGTTCTCTCCCACCTGAAATCTTAAGAGGACTGTACAATCGCACTTCAGTGCCATCCCCCTTGATCGTAATTAACTTCCCGCTGACTACCGCGCTGGAATCCACCAACTCCTTTCCCTTTTCAAGATTGGACGTAATGAGGAATGTGTAGACATACTTCTGACCGTCATCGCCTTCTAGCATGACTATGGGCTCTACGCTGCCGGTTAAGGTGTAAATCTTCTTGATTACATCTCTATACTCTTGATCGGCTCTTGGCTCAGGCAACCTGGCCATACCAACGACCTTATTTGACTTTAGCCTCTTGCTCAAATCATACAGGAGTTCCTCTGCACCGCTTTTCTCAACTATAACTTCGTTTATCATTCTTAAGCTGATTTGATTTGACCATATAAAAATGTTTTTTAAATCTGAGCCGTAATTCGCAGATTTGCTAAGTGGCACTCATAAGGATCAGTAGATGCCTCATGATTTAATGCCCTAGAACGCACATTTACAGCGTACTATTTGCGTTTATATGCGTTTATACTTGGCCATAATTACTCCGCTATCTATGGTCTTTCCCCTTATCTTACTCCGCAGTAACACGGCCGTTGTTTTCGGTGTAAACTCGATATCCTCACTGATGGCATACACATAAAAATAATACCTGTGCGCAGGGTGAGGCTTTGGGGGACAGGGCCCACCATATCCTATCTTTCCAAAGTCGTTTATTCCCTGAAAGCCATATTCCGATTTATCGGACCCAGGTACCCCCTTGGGCAAGAACGTGTTATGTATGGCATAGATAACCCAGTGTGTGAACGTGCCGTTGGGAGCGTCAGGGTCCTCCATTATCAAGGCATAGCTCTTGGCTCCAGGTACAGCGTCCCACTCAAGCCGCGGAGACACATCCTTTCCATCGCAGGTGAGTTCTATAGGAATTGATCCTTGATCCCTAAATTCGGGACTTCTAACCCTCATTTTGATCGATTTAACCTTTTATATAATATGCTTTATATACTTTTAAAGGAGTACTGCGCCTAATGAAGTGTAGATTCACCAGAATTTTGGATTAGCCAAAAAAATCTTCGATTCTCGATGAACCTATTATCTGATCAAAGTTGTACCCTAAAGCATCGAGCAGCTGTTCAAACGTACTTTCAAGGAACTCGACGTATTTGCCGGTATCTATATCTTCCTTCTTCGTCAGAGATAGTGGCTTTACTCCCGACGGGGTCACAGTCTTTATATATGAAATGACATCGCCGGCCTTGATTTCACTGCCATTTTCGATGAGCAGTTGAGCCGCCTTGACGTGCTGCGGCGTGCTTACTGTATACTTGTCAACGGGCTTGTTGAGCATGACCTTAAAGGCTAACTTTTCAAGTGGCACCTTCCTTTCATTTATCATCAAATATGCTTCACGTATCTTCTTCCTTATTTCTTCCTTTGCTTCAACAAAATCACCCTCCGTCTTGACCTTCCCAAGCGTATCCAGTACGCTATAGAAGGCCTCTTTGATGTAATCTGGAGTATGAGATTTCTTCCCGGAAAGTCCCTTGACTTCCACGGAACCATCTTCATAAACACCCAAATAGTTCTTTTTCCTCTGACTGAACGCCACAAACCTGTACCTTTTGTCTATCTCCAGATCTATTTCGAGCTTTTCCTTGGCCCATCTTTCCATTTCCTTGATTTGCGTAGCAGAAGCATTTTTTAGAAAGAGGCTGTCAGTATTGTGGACTAGCACGGAGTTCGCGAAGAAGCGGTGATTTCCTTCCACTTCTAGATCATAGACGTAGCCTTGATAGCCAACCAGCTTTTCGATACTTGACGCGTGCGCCAAATGATAGCCTGTGGATAAGATGCTGATCTTTGTTCCACTGCCAGCATTAACTTCGTTCATATTGTTCGATCTTGTTATAAGCAACGTCTCTTTCTTGATGTCGAGCGGCCTGATAGGTGAAAATTGCGGACTGTCAGACTCCGAAAGTGAAATGAGCGAATGATCCTCTGTAACGTCTATGTTATGGCCATCCACCCGTATTCTGTACATGTCTTTAGCGGTTCGGTGGCGCATTATACTGACGACCTTCGCAAACGTCACCATTTTATTTTGATCCAGTGATTCTACAAAGAGATGTTCGGGAAGATAATACTCCTTTCCACCATCACCGATTATATCGACCCTCTTAAACAGGTCCTCGACCTTCATCTTTCGTTCAACAGGTGGCGAGGGTGCAACACCGGATTGCACGCCTTCAGTTGCTACTACTACAATTGAGTCACAGGCTATGCTATCGCCGTATATCACCTCGCTCCCCAGTTCCTGAGCCTTTGTTATAGCGCTCTGTATGGAATATCTCCCCAACGCAGTAGTCGAATCGGCTACCGGCAAACTGTAGAAGGGGAAGCTTTCGAACCCCATCACCCCATATGACGCATTGAGTATAACCTTTAGCGATTGAGATATGACGTTGTAAAATTGCTTTTGTTCCTTGTTTACAGCTATCCTTGCAAGGGATTTAAAATAGTTCACCCTTATATCTCTCAAGGAACCTATCAAGAGAGAAATCATACCCTTGTTTATTTTGCAGACCCATAGATTTGTATTAGGAAGTATGTTATCCCTGCACTCTGGGTGTGGACACTTTACAGTTTCATAACTTAGGTTATAGACCTTAATGATGCTAGGATACAGGGAGGCAAAGTCAAGAACTACCACCTGGAAGTGAACCCCGGGTTTCGGCTCTACAACGAATCCCCCTTGATATTTCTTGCCCTTGATTATCGCCGTGGAGCCAGCATTTCCTTTGGCGGCTATTTCTTCCCTCTTGGGGACCAGCGCTTTCCTAGCTCTGTGCTCGAAGATAAGCATGCTCCTGATCCAATTGGAAACGCTTAGCCTGGATGTATCTTCGATCGGCATCTTAGCGACCCTTGATATGGTCATCAAAAGCTTGAACAATAGATCATCGTTGAAAGTAGTCAGCCCCAAGGTTATGTTTGAATCCTGCAAATTGTATATGGCTAGCTTTGTAGTCGTCATGGTATTTATGCTGTCTACAACCGGTTCCTTTCCTTCGCCTAGGATGGCCTGGCTAATAGCGTCAAGCGTGTGCTCAGAATACTTGTTGGAAAAGGCGTAACCTTGAATCGATCTATTTATGAAGGTTTTATACAGGTCAACATGTATTCCGTGTTTAAGTGATGCGACCTCCTTCCCTATGCTGATCGGAATAGCTTCCTTAGGTACATTCAGATTCTGCGCTCGATGATACAGATACGGAAGATCAAAGCCGTCACCGTTGAATGTTACTATTACCGGATATTCAAGCATCTTTTTGAAGAAGTCGAGCAGCAGCTGGAGTTCATCATCATAGTAAATGAGATCTGCCCCTTCCGGTAGCTTGTCATCGCCGGGTTCCACATCTGTCCTCCTAAGTACGAAGGCCTTTCGCTGGCCATCATTTCCCACAACGGAGATGCTTATAATGGGCTGTTCTGCCTTTTCGGGATCAGGTAATCTATTTTCGGCCTCAGCAAATACTTCAATGTCTATCGCGGCCCTTTTTATATAGGGGAACGGTTGGGCAAGAATGAATGCCCAGTCCCTCGTGTACTTGGCCATAGACGCGTCCTGCGAGCCTATCACCCCCTGTAAAACGGATGACATATCTTCCGTGTAGCTGATCGTTGACTTACTTATGACGCCCTTTTCTAGGTCATAATATGTACAGGCAATAAGCCCCAGATCATAGAGGTAATTTTCATAATATTTGATATCGGCCTCATAGCAGTCCTCGATATTCCTTATGCTGTTGGGTGAACCGCCGATGGCTAACGGGTCTGAAGTGATTATCTTTGATACCTCGATCTTCTGGTCGCTTATAGGCTCGAGTTTCTCCTCCTTCCTTATGGCAATTACATCCGGCCTTTTTAGTAGTTGCTGAAGCTCAGATGGCGTCTTTTTGCTATAACAATAGGGCCTATGGCCTGAATTATCATAATAATAACAGATGGACTGCGAAACAGTATCCAAGAATTTAAGGTAGGCCAGCTTCTTGTCTCCATCATAACCCGCTCCTAACAGGAAGCCCCCTTTAAGATCCGTTATCCCCTTTGACTGTTCACTTATCTTCTGAGTGAGAAAAGCGATAGGGGCCGACATGAGCCTTCTACTATTACGACATTTTTAACTCTATCTATCCGAACAATTCCCAGTTAATGAAATATTTTACTAGGGAGCCGCTTCCCACAGCCAAGACATCTATTGATAAAGTATTTTAAGCCCGCAGGGGCTGTACCGTACATGAAATCATATACCGTTATAGGGGGGGGAGCCGCAGGCATGAGCGCGGCTTCAAGGATAAGAAAACGCGATCCTGATTCTTCGATAAACGTATTTGAAGAATCCGGCTATGTATCCTATGGCCCATGCGGCATACCTTATTTTATACAGGGGTTAGTGAACGAAGCGGAGGACCTGGTCACCTATACTCCTGAATTCTTCAAGAAGAACAGGAGGATAGATGTATCCGTCAAGTCAAAGGTGCTTGGTATTGATGCTGGCGCTAAATCCATAAGGGCTCTGACGAATGGCAAGGAGATTACACTTAACTATGACATACTCGTCCTTGCTACCGGTTCATCACCATTTATACCTGAAAGGGAATGGCTGGAAGCCGGGCAAGTATTTACCGTTAGATATATCGAGGATGCCATAACCATCAAGAAACGGTTAGCTGATTCCAAAAACATAGGAATAGTGGGAGGCGGATATATAGGCATTGAAATGGCTGAAGGCTTCAGCGCCTTAGGCAAGAAGGTCACTATAATGGAGGCTATGCCCCAGATCATGCCCAATATGGATGCTGATACAGCGGCTCTGGTCGAAAAGGCGGTCATTGATAAAGGGGTCAAGATAGAGAAGGGGTTAGCTGTAAAAGGTATATATAAGGGAAAAGATCGTCCCGGCGTAATCGTTGAAACCGATGGCGGGCGTTCATTTTTTGACGGCGTGATCCTTTCCATGGGAGTTAAGCCCAATACCGACCTTGCACGTACGGCTGGCCTTAAGCTTGGAAGCACAAAGGCGATAGCCGTTGATGATCACATGCTCACTTCAGATCCCTCCATATTCGCTGCTGGGGATAACGTGGAGATCAGGAGCTTGATAACCGGGGGACCAGTATATGTCCCGCTCGCGCCCGAGGCTAATAAGGAGGGATATGTAGCTGGAACGAATGCTACGGGTGGGAATTTGGCTTTCCCCGGAACAGTGGGCTCCTCCATAACCAAGTTCTATGATATGGAGATAGGCGGTGTAGGGCTTACCGAAAAGGCCGCCAGAGCCGCAGGCATGAACGTACGATCGGTTACCATTGAAGGGGAAAATATGGCAGGATACTATCCGGGTGGAAGTGAAATAAAAATCAAATTGGTATACTTAGCTGAATCAAAGGTCATTGTGGGAGCTCAGGCGCTTGGGCGTGGAGCGTGGGGAAGGATCAGCGCATTGAGCGTGGCCATTCAGGCTAAATTCAACCTAAATGACCTCTTTTTCTCTGGAATTCCTTATGCACCACCATTTTCTCCTGTTTGGGATTCGGTCATAATAGCTGCGAGAGTAGGTAAAGAAAGCTAATTTTACCGTCCAACAATAGGGGATGTTACTTTTCCTTTGGTGCCATCGGTTTCTCTGTCTCCCTCTTTCTCTGTCCCATTTCTTCGTTTATCTGATTTATCTTCCACTCGATCGCCTTGATCAATTCTGAGTTATCGTATGGTGTAAGCGTATTGCCACATTCTGTGCACTTAAAGAGATCCATCATTGACTCTTCAAACGTTCTCTTCTTGCAGGTAGGCGTGCCGCAATAATAAAAACTGTTTGATTTTTCATATTCCAGCCTTTCGGTCAGCTTCTGAAGCACTGTTCTCCTCTCCCTCATCAGGAATGTATCCACTGCATCAGATTGCGCCTTCCATCTATATACGTACCAGCCCTTTTTAGGGTCCTTAAACCTTATACCTATTATAAGTGACCTTTCAAAGAGCGCATAGAGCACCCTCCTCACTATATTTATTTTAAGACCGGTTGCGCTCGCTATTTCCTCATCGGTAGCATCTACATTATTAAGAAGGGCTCGAGCGACGCGTACATATTCCTCTCCTCCCAACATGCCAGCGGCTTTGACGAAGGAGTCCTCATATTCCAGCTTAACCATTTATTTAAATGTATAATCGATCCCTTTAAACCTTTCGACACATTGAATTGTGTACTTCTTCCGGAAAAAGTTTCTCCATGTGACATCCTCTCACGCTTAAGCTCTTGAGCTTCCCATGTCGCTATCCCCCCTGAGGGTTCGTCGGCGGCATGGGAACTTGGCGTAAGAGATATTCATTATTAAACACGACATTAAATCGATTTTTTAGAAATAGTTAAATGGAACTGACCATGGCTTTATTCGTAAATGAAACCCAACTTCATTATCGGGACGTTTCATATTGTAATTTCTGTAGCTTACCTCGTCATGTTCATCTTTTCCATTGGCTTGGCCTCTCCTTATCTAAGCTTGGCCTTTTTCATTTTCATATTAGCCGTTGGAACCCTTTATCTATTGGACCTTGGCCCTCGTATGGTGTCCTATTTTTTAAATGCCATTTCAGTAATATATTTGCTAGCAGGTATTATATTCCTTGGAAACTATTTACTTTACGTTATATTTTTACTTGAAGTGGTTACAATATCCCTTCTAGTTTATTTTGAAAGGAAAATAATTAAGAGCAAGGGGGCTAAATCATCACCTATGGACCTTCCTGTGTATGGTTAATGGCTTCACACGCTCAATATACCCATCCGCCATCAATCTGAATACTCACACCGGTAATGTAACTGGCCCTGTCGCTTGACAAAAAGGAGATTAACTCGCCCACCTCCTCGGCCCTTCCAACCCTGCCGAGCATGACCGACCTCTTTGCCCATTCATTTAGGTCCTTTGTGCCTGCCTTTTTATGAAATGGAGTATCTATCAGTCCTGGCAAAACCGATATGGCCCTGATCCCTTTAGTTCCAAATTCCTTTGCAAGTGCCCTGGAGAAGGTGGCCAATCCCCCCTTTGCTGTGGCATAGGCTGAAGCCCCCATACCTCCCCCCGCCACCGCAGCTATTGATGATATGTTTATGATGACACCGCCCCCCCTTTGAACCATGCCGGGAAGAATTTCCCTTGTTACGATATATGCCGACCTGAGGTTAATGCCTAGGAGCTTATCCCAATATTCCGTATCGGTTTGGAGGAAAGGCCTCCTTTCAGGCAAACCCCCTGCGTTGTTGATGAGGACGTCAATCTTACCGAATTTTTTGATAACCGATCCTACCATTGCCTTAACGTTACCACTTCTTGTCACATCGCCTTTAATCGAAAAGACCCTCGCTTCCCCATCGCGACCTTCAAGCAGTTCTTTTATTCCTCCCTCATGTTCATGGTAGTTTAAAGCCAGCAGTGCGCCCTCCCTGAAAGCCACCTTTGCAGCTGCCGACCCTATGCCTGAAGATGCACCAGTTATGAATAAAACCTTCCCATCTAGCTCTTCCATGGCCTTTTTTTATACGCTGGTTGATAAAAAGGTTTGCATATATCCTCCAGAGGCCCCTTAACGCGCAGATTTTACATCACGCCCAATGGATCAGTATATCTTTTGTGCAGGACCTTGCCGTGGGTGATCGTTGACTGGGCTAACCCCCTAATCGGCGCCCATCAGCTAATCCATATTCCTATCAAGCCACGTTAATTACATTTAACAGTGAACAATGATGATAAAATTATGTGCCGGTAATTTGCTGATTGGGGACCACTTTTCGGCAAAAATTGGATATTATGACAAATGGAGTTACTGAAGATGTTCTGCAGAGCCTTCGTTTAAAGCCTTGGAATCACGAAGATATCTTGCTACTATTGAAACCGTTGTATTCTTCAACTGAGGGGCGGCTTCCTTCTCATCAACAACAATATGACTGCTGTTACAGCCTCTTTTATAAGGAAGGCTATACCTGCAACTATCAATACAAGGGTATCTAATATACCGCTTACAGGGTTAGCTAGGCTTGAATAATAGACGACGGAACTTGTCGGGTCAACCGTGGGATAAACGTTTACTGTAGCGTTCCCTTTGTTGTAGCACTCTCCGTCATACGTATCGTTTACGCCTTGTACACTCATACCGTTCACATTAAATTCCAGTGGCATCGATAATGAATTGTTATAGACCATCCTAATATATCGCCCGAAGGCGCTAAGGATACAAATATTGTCTGATCCGCGTTCAAATTTGCGCTCGTTTAATGGATACAGCGAACCCGAATCAAGCTCGCTTTAAAAAGAAAAGGGCTAGCGAAAGTTAGCCCGGCAAAGCTATAAACGCGGATAGCCACAATTTCCCTCCTCATAAAAAGTTTACCCTATACGATCGATTAAAACATTACCTAAATTGATAGGTTAGCCAAGCTAGGCCGTTAGGCCAGTAAAAGTTTTTAATGAGCATAACCTTTAGCCCCTTGCAAATGATAGCCGGTAAGCTGTTCAAGGTCATTTCTGATGATCCACTGGAAATGTTCGGAGAAAAGCTACAAGGGTTTCGGAACTCGACAGAGGATACAGAGGCTGGCCTTAGCCTAAAGACGGAGATCGAGGTGAGGGAGATAAAGGATGGAACGCTCGTAGGGGACTTTTATAGGGATAACATAGTTTACCTTGGCCTTAAGGAAGGCAGGAAGCCTGTTGTTTCAACATCAAAGATACCTTTCTTTATCAGGTCACTGGTTGGCCAGACTTTCCTGTTAATTTTAGCCAAAAAGAGAATTGCAAACGAAATAGCCAACACATTGAGTAAGGTTTTATTCATGAAGCCAGGAAGCATAGTTGAGGCGAGGATTGATCCGGAGGCTTTTCTAGAATATTATAGAAGGAGCCTCGAAGAAACCAGGGTTGCATTCTTTGACCAGGTGGATATCCCCAGTGTAAATGTATTAGCATTATATGGAGAAGGCCTGTCAGATACTGATCTCTTCAAGGAGTACCAAACGCACGGCCTGCTCTGGTACATAGTAGTGAAGGTCAGATCCGCCAACCAAATTATAGGGTTAACCAGAAACAGTGTAATAACGATCTTTTCACAGGGAACACAAGAGGATATCGTAAAATACGCATTTAACGAAGTAATTCCACTTTTTAAGCCAGCGTCACTCCCTCCACCAGCTGATATTCCCAGATAAAGTAGCCGACCGCCCTTGATCAGGCTGGTTGATGATATCCCTGCGCTTGAAATCGATAAAAAATACTTGGTTATAGGGGACCTCCATGTCGGATACGAGTTTGAGGCAATGAGGAGGGGCATACATATCCCCCCGCTTACAAGAACTTATAAAAACTACATCAGGCTTTTATCATCATCCTCCAACGCCTCTGAGCTATACATTCTTGGCGATCTCAAGAACACCATAACGTTCCCCGGCTCCGAAGAAATATCTGAGCTGTTGGAACTACTGGAGGAAATAAACGCGTCGTTCAAAGTAAACCTGGTTAAAGGCAACCATGACGGATCTATTGAAAGAATCCTGCCTAGCTACGTAACTGTCTTCTCTCCTAGCGGCACTGTCCTAAAAAGCCAAGGAAGAAGCTATGGCATATTGCACGGCCATGCGAGACCCAGCAAGGCAGTCGCCACTTCGGACTGTATAATTATGGCACACTTACACCTATTTATCAGATATGGAAGTTCAAAATATCCCGTGTGGCTTATCCAAGACACCGGGAAGCTGCCATCGTTCATTTTGATCCCACCGTTTAATCAGTTCATTCCTGGGATGGGGCTCAGGAACCCCCGAATGAAGATCCCCTTCTTTGAAAGACACTTGATAGATTTTAATGCGTACATGCTCGACGGAAAGCTGCTTGGAGGGATCAGGAATCTAAAGGGTACTCTCGAACTGGAGAACGACTGACTTTTAACAGCACAATCGAAAGCATGCGACCTGCCATCTTTCCGGGAGTATTGCGTCTCGATTTAAAGTAAGGCGTTCACTGGCCCCTCACTGTTCCTTCCGATCCGATGTACTACTTTATCACCCGACATTAACCGAAAGTTCATGCGCCTTCAAAAGTACCAATAGAAACATTTCGGCAGTAAGGGTACCCGTATAGGTATTTTGAGGTGATGGATGGTATGAGCAGATGATCCATAGGCCGTCATCGCCAACCCTGTAAGCCTCCCCATGGCTAAACCGGCCTGCTGATGACGTGTCAACGCCATTCTTTGCAATGGCCTTAATAGTCCACATGTACGCAAACCCGCCCAGGGCGAGTATAGCCTTCGGCTTGAGCGCATCGAGCTCACGGCGAAAAAAATTGTCGATACATGTTTCTGCTTCAATGGTTAGTGGTTTGTTTGCAGGCGGAGCGCACTTGACTATCGCTGTAATATATACACCATGTAAGGTCATTCCATCACCCCTTTCCTCAGAGGTCGGCGAACTGGAAAGCCCAGCCCTGTAAAGGGCCGAAAACAGGAAACGACCTGACTCATCACCTGTAAAAACCCTGCCCGTCCTGTTCCCTCCATGAGCCGATGGCGCCAAGCCAACTATGAGCAGCTTTGCCTGTGGATCACCGAACCCTGCCACCGGCTTCCTCCAGTAGTTATAATGCTCGAACCTCTTTGCTGGTGGCACCTGCGTTCTATATTTGACCAGCCTTGAGCATCTGTTGCACGCCGTTATCTCCTCTTCAAATATCGAATTCATATGTAGCCACCCTACGCATTAGGCAGATCAATGGGCGTATGGCGTTCCCCTACCTGACCATTACCCCCTATGTGTCTACCTCTTCTCAAGCCCAGGATGTCGGAGTTGCCGGCAGGCAGGCAGCGCTGGATATCCTCAATGGAGGGGGTGCTGTCATGATAGTTTTCAACCAACATGCGATAGACCTTCTTAGCAACGGCCGCCTGGGGAAGCCTGCCTGGCACTATTTCCACGTAGTAATCGCAATACCTATCAGCGCTGGTTATAGGCGAACAGTAAGCTTTCATAGTCCCGTCATCGTCAAAGGCTCCAACCCCCAGATTCAATTTGAGTCCCTTGATGAACTCCTTTTTACCATAGATCATGGCACTACCGTGAGCCAGAAACTGGCCCGATGGCGCGGTGTTACTGACCTGGGCCGCGTCCACATAATAAACATCACCAGCGAGGAGTCCTTCCCTCCAAGCCCTGCTGAATGAAATAGTTGCTGTGGCTACTTCAATCTTTGATATTTCTGAAGGTTTACCCCTTAGTATAAAGAATGGCGAGCCCGGAACATCGGCGTGGAATACAAGGTCACCAGCCTCGAGCCTCTTCTTGAGCAGCGTGATATTGCCGCTGGCATCCCTTCCACCTATGATGAACAATCCGTCGGACGTATAAAACCACCTGAAGCTTTCGTACCACTTCTTAGCCCTGAGGACCTTAACTTTAGCCTTCTTCGTAACCGGCATCGAACTCTCCAGCCTATTTATGGCCGCTTCAAGCTTATGAGAACCAGCTTCAACGTCCTTTGCCAGGTCGTATATCCTCGAAGCGGCGCTCGACATGTTCTCAAGATTTACTACAATGTTGTCAATGGATAGCTTTCCTCCATCTATCATATAGCCGGCCTTGCTGGCTATATCCGCCACCTTTGATGTTTCGCCGGCCATCATTGCACTCGCCAATTCACGAAGCGTTCGCCCCTTTTCAAGGTGAATCGACAGGGCCTTCCTTTGAGCTTCTATTTCAGCTCTACGATGTCCCTCCTCTCTAGCCTCCTCCCCCACCGAGAGGCCTGAAAATACCGTTTCCAGGCCATGGAGTACCCCATTAATCATTTCCCCTTCGCCAAGATGATTCAGCCTGATAAAGGAGAGCGCAGAGGGTCTATGTAAATCGTCCCTGTAAATATATATCGTATCAGACCGCCGGACCTCCTCCGTCATTTCTATAGCTTCCGCTATTATATTCCGCCTTTCTTCGTCTGTGAGGGAACTGGCCGGCCTGACGGGGTCGATCGACAGCCTGTAGAGCAGCTCGTCTATGAACTTTCGGGGTGCCGAAATGCTGGTTCCAAGGTACTTGGCCACCGGAACGTTGGCTTCAAAATCCGGCGGCATCGACGTTATGTCAAGGAGCGGCCTGCCCCTTGAGGGTGGCAGGGAATATGTTTTACCCCTGATCAGCGACCTGTCCCTGTATATCTCCTCCCTTAGCGCGAACTGTATCACAGAAGCGTCATCAAGGACTAACATATTTCCCTTGCCAAAGAGCTCCAGGACGAGCTTGCCCCTAAATAGATCGAACATAACTATGCGCTCCCCCTTTGGGGATGTCACGCCGTCTATCCGCCTTCCAGTTATCAATTTCCTCATGGCCGTCGTCTGTTCGCTGGTTACCCTTTCAACCTGAACTTCGCTCGAAGTCCAGATACCCAACCTCAGGTCTATGTTGACCGCTATGGGCTTCATCCCCCTGGTCACCAGTAAAAACCTGTCTTCACCTAAGCCGTAAATATTATTAACGTACGAACCAGCTAGTAGTACGTTAAGCTTGTCTGCTAAAAAAAAGAGTTCCAAGTCAGATAAAAAATCCATGGAAGAAGCAAAGACCAAACAGCTAAATAAGCTATACCTATTAAGGTCCATCCTAGCCATAGCAGCAGGAATCGGAAGCGCTTTTGTAATTTATGCCCATATGTCATCTTACTTGGCGTTTATCATGCCGGTTATCGCCTACGCGGCCTCTTTCATAATGGTCCGATCAAATAGCTTTCTGAAGGTAGCGACCATGAAAAAGGGATCCTATCATGGGATCGGAATTTTCATTCTTGGCTGGTTTGTGATGTACATTTTAGGGCTTACCCTTCTTCTTTACCTTTAGGGCTTACCCTTCTTTTCCGTACCTGAAGCACCGGTTGACCCTTCAGCCGAGTGGCCATCTATCTTAACTATTAGTACCACCACGCCGGCCAGTATAACAAGGGCCCCAGCCATGTAGTACATACCCACTAGTATCAAGTTCACGCTCTTTAATGATAAATAGCCATAATACACTATCAACGCCCCTATTATTACCGCTATGATCCCGATGACCTTAGCGGTTGGACCCTTAATCTTTTCAAAACTCATGTTTCATTGCTCCTTTAATAATTTAAGCTTATCGGGTAGGTATTTATCAACTATATAAGTTAATCCGTATCTGGCAAAGGCCTCCTGTTCAGCCTTTCTTTTATACTTCAAAAAGGTGGCCATTTCATCCTTCCACAGCTTTTCCCCATAACGCGGGTCGCTTTTCAACTCGAACAGCCTTTTTACATCCAGTTCCGTGAGAGGGTCATGAGGCAGTTTATACTTATTTATGTCTGAAGCCCAGACGCCGGCCCATTTGGCGTCAGGCGTAGTCAACTCCCTTAAATGCGCGGCGTTGGCGGAACCGGATATTATCACCATTGCTATGTGCATTCCCCATGGGTCCGCGTCCGTGAACACGTATACCGGTAATCCTAATTCTTCGTGGAGCCTCCTTATCATATAACGGGTGCTGCGCGGAGGTTGACCCACCGTATCTATTAATATCGCGTTGTATTTCTTGTAGACCTTTTCTTCTACGAACCTTGTGAATAATGCCCCCTTTTCTATGACCAAAACCATTTCGGCGTTTGTCTGTGCGAACGCGGCGGTTGTCAGGGCCGGTCCTATCATGACGCCGTCGGGGTGGGATGTCAAATCAAGCCGTTTACCTTCATAACCGGGGACAGTGTACTCGATGGTCAGATCCCCAAATATGGCGCTGCGCTCTTCTGGATAGACGTTAAAATCCTCTCTGGCTTTTCCAAGTATGGACTCGAGCTCGGTAATTACTTCGTCTGATTCATTCTGATCTTCGAAATCTATGTTGTACGCCTGCGCCGAATAAAATATATCCCTGAGAGTGGATGTCTTCCTGTTAGAAAGAAGCTCCTTGCTGAACGACGCTAACCAGACCAACTGGGTAAATGGCCTTATATGTTTAATGTTTTTCGCGTTCCTCTTTACGCTTGTGGGCCCCAGCACATACTGTCTGAGCTTCGGGTCATATTCTATGTTCTTTACGGAGCGGCTGGGCATCTCGATATCCGGATATTTACCGCTATCAAGCAGATCATATATCCTAACCCCCATCTCATGCAGTTGATCCCTGACGATGGATTTTCGGTCTGCTCCTTTCATGGGGGGGCTGCTCCTTGCGATTATAAAAAGGTTAATGCCCAGGAACCTTCAGGGTAGCTGGATAGCATTGCTTTGCGCGCAAAATCCCAAGCTGCTTCGGAAAATATGATATCATCCGCCCTTATGTAAAAACATCCAAAGATCCTTCTCCCAGAAGCAGCTGGATATTGGGCTTCCTCTTTCTGTTTGCCAGGGATGTAGAAAATTGTGCGATCAGAGGGAGATATTTGGCGTATATATTATACTTTCGCTGTATGTTTTCCATGCTGCTCTTCTTTCCAAGGTACAGTGAGAGCCCCCTCAGTACCTCTTTAATGGCGTTCTTCAGCTCCCTTTCTATTTCTGGCCTGTCCGAGATATATTCCTTTCCTACAGTCTTGTACGGAATCTTTGTTGAGCATATATGAGTGATTATTACAAGTGGCGACTCCATGGGCACCTTATAGTGGTTCCAGTCAATATCCTCCATAAGCACCTTCCAAGCTATATCGCTTCCCTCATCATAGAGCAACGGTATCCTGTTTGCAAACCTGAAGAGCAATAATTTATCGCTCTTGATCTGCCCACCATATGCCAGCCCTACTTCAACCACAAATGGAAATCCCCCGTAAGCCGCAGGCGCCCTTATGGCTACATCCGCAAATTCGGGGTTCAATTCCTTGTTTATTCCGGTAAGGAGTATCTCCCTGCCAAGCGGAGAAAGGCACCTGCCATCCGGCGGGAGGAACTTGCCGAACGTCTGAAGGGAATTCGTTAAAGAGGCCATTTCTTCGCTTGAAAGCGTTCTGGGATCCCTTGTCGGATCTATCATTACATATTCAAGGAACTTATCGGCTATGCCGGGGCCCACCCTGTGAAAGTTCTTGATAAGGAAACTCCTTATCCCTCCACCCTTCCAGCTCCTTATTGCCCTACGAAGCCCCTCTACATCCACCCCCAGAGGATGAGGGAGTACCTCGGTCGGAGGAGTCGGCATTTGGTCAGTCCCCTTTGCATATACGAAAAGCCGATCCATAGGATCCAAGAACGCTATCTCGGCATATGGCGTAACCAAGGCTATCTTGTTAAAATATTCAACTATCCTGGATGCAGACCTTAGATAGTCCCCCATCAGGTTCAATTCGATCCTCGTTCCCCTCCACCCCTTGGAGTCGCCTGAGGAGTAGTCCAGAACCGTGGGCTGGTTCTTTTCTATATCTATAATCATCCTGTAGCGGTGATAAGTCTTCCCATCAACGGAACTGGTTATGGTTATGGGTTTGTTGGTGGTTATCTGGGCATAGAGCATGCTCATGGTCCCACCCATGCCGAACATCCCCCTGGATTGTTTAAGCTTGAACTTGCTTCCGAAGAAGACCTTTCCCAGTGCCAGAGGTATCTTTTCATTGGGAATACCTGAGCCGTTATCTGATATCACAAGCGTATATTCCTTAACATCCTCCTTTGATTGATTCTCAAGCCCTGTCAGCCTGACATAGACCTTTGGATATATGGAGAACAGGTCGCACGCATCTAGAGAATTCTCTACGAGTTCTCTTATTGTGGAGTATAGTGCTCTTGACGGGTTGCTGAATCCCGCAAGGTCCCTGTTCCTGTAAAAGAATTCGCTGGGGGATATCTCCTGAAATTCTGTTTTGTTCAAGACTGCTCCTCCCAGAGTTCCAATCCCTTCCTTTTATTCATGCTCCTAACCTTCTGAAGCCTAGAGTAAACTCCACCATGCTTCTTACCGCTGGCCAGCTCTTCAAGTGCGTTCAGGGCTAGCTTTAGCCCCTGCACATCACCTATGACAGCCGCATAGTGCCCGTAGATGGATATTTCAGTACCGGTCAACTCCTCAAGGTTCTTCCTAACTATTCCGTTGGAACCTATTAGCCTGCCCTTGATTCTGGACAGCCCATCTTTTGTCTTCACATACTTTCTTAATTCAAGTGTTCCCAGGGCATACCCTTCCTCTTTCAACTTTGCCGATCGCTGCGGGGAGAAACCCTTCCCAATCGCTTCGATAAATTGCGTCGCGAGGTACAGGTCGGCCTGCGGGTCGTCAGTAGTTACCAGTACATCACAGGTCCTGCTGTCCACAGACACCTTCACTCCAAACTCCCTCTCGATCTTGGATTTTATGGCGCCCTTCCGACCTATAAGTATCGGAAGCCTTTCGGCGGGCACCTTGATGCCCCTTTCAAAGTGCATAGCTGGACATCAATGGATGAGCATTTAAAGTTTTTTGGCATACATGAAACTAGCCAACTTCTACCTGGGGTTAGGCTGTTGTAGCTGCCCGCTGATCAATAAGCCCTTTATGTTCGACCCCCCACTATGGCCCGTCCTTTATGAGCAGCATATACTTTCTCTAAATGCCAGATCAAGCCTGCCGTCACCGCCAAAACACAAAAACCTTTTTATACAATACGCCGCCAGTTGAAACATGCCAAGCGTTAACGTTAAAGAGGGTGTGGACAGGGCGCCCCATAGATCTCTACTACGGGCCGATGGGCTGAAGGATGAAGATTTCAATAAGCCCTTCATAGGTATTGCAAACAGCTTTACGGAGATAGTTCCTGGCCATATACACCTTCGGGAATTGGTGGAACACGTAAAAAGAGGCGTCAGGGATGCCGGTGGGATCCCCTTTGAGTTCAATACAATAGCAGTCGACGATGGTATAGCCATGGGCCACGAAGGCATGAAATATTCTCTTCCTTCACGGGAGCTCATAGCGGATTCCGTTGAAACTATGGTAAATGCCCACCAATTCGACGCGCTTATAACCATTAGCAACTGTGATAAGATAACACCTGGTATGTTAATGGGCGCGATCAGGGTCAACGTACCTACTGTCATGCTGACTGGCGGGCCTATGGCCGCCGGAAGGCTAGATGATAAATCCATTGGCCTGATCGATGTATTTGAAGCTGTCGGCCAGTACAAGGCCGGAAAGATAAATGAGCTCCAGCTGCAGAGGATTGAAAGGGTGGCGTGCCCTGCGGCGGGCTCCTGCAGCGGGCTCTTTACTGCCAACAGCATGGCTATCATAGTTGAGGCAATGGGCCTTTCGCTTCCTTACGCTGGAACGGCATTGGCGACATCTGAAGAAAGAAGGGATATTGCATACAGAACCGGCAGGACGATCATGGAACTGATAAGGAGCGGGACCACCATAAGGCAGCTGGTCACAGATAGCGCCATGAAAAATGCTATAACAGTTGATATGGCGCTAGGAGGGTCAACCAATACGGTGATACACCTGCTGGCTGCGGCTAACGAAGGAAATATAGCGATAAGCCTAGAGGACTTCGATAGGATAGGGAGGTTAGTGCCTCATATAGCGCCAATATATCCAGGCGGCAGGTACATGTTAGAGGACCTTCATAGGGCTGGTGGAGTACCTGCCATAATCAAAAGACTGGCTAAGTTTCTTGACCTGACCCAGAACAGCGTATCCGGCCTGAAGATCGGCGATATAGCCAATATGGGTAATATCGTTGATGAAGAGGTAATAAGGCCGCTGGATAGGGCGGTTCACTCAGAAGGAGGTATAGCCGTGCTAAGGGGAAGCCTAGCCCCTGAAGGGGCTGTAATCAAGACAGCGGCACTGGGGGACCCTGATTACTCGTTCGAAGGTCCTGCCGTGACGTTTGACTCTGAGGAGGAGGCTTATTCAGCAATAACGGCTGGCCGCATAGCCAAGGGTGCCGTTATCATCATAAGGTACGAAGGTCCCCGCGGAGGGCCGGGAATGAGGGAGATGCTCAGCCCCACGAGCGCCGTCGTAGGGATGGGATTGGATCATCAGGTTGCGCTTGTTACAGACGGGCGATTTTCCGGTGGCACCAGAGGGCCTTGCATAGCACACGTTACACCGGAGGCCGCTATAGGGGGACCGATAGCCATGGTTAAGGATGGCGATCTGATAAGTATAAACCTGAAGCAAAGGAAGCTTGATCTGATGATAAGCGGTGAAGAACTAAGGCTTAGGTACGTAAAATGGGAAAGGCGAAAGCCAAATACTAAATCAAAATGGTTGCTCAGGTATGCCGCATCGGTCGGGTCCGCTAGCAAAGGGTGTCCGCTTGATTGATCAGGGTAAGATGATGCAGGGAGACAGAAAGATAGAAATACTTGATACGACGCTCAGGGATGGTGCACAGACTACAGGGGTCGCCTTTTCCCTTCAGGATAAGATCGAAATAGCGACAAGGCTGGATCGGGTAGGCATAAGTTTCATCGAAGGCGGCTGGCCCGGTTCAAACCCAAAGGACCTGGAATTCTTTAGAAGGATCAAGGACTACAGCTTCAAGAATTCGAAGATAGCTGCGTTCGGGGCTACCAAGAAAAAGGGGTCTGCTGAAGATCCGAGCCTAAGGAGCATAGTTGATTCCGACGTCAGGTATGCCGTACTTTTCGGAAAGTCGTGGCTGTTACATGTAGAGGGCGTGCTAAGGATAACCGCAGATGATAACCTGACGATCATATCGGAGTCCATAGAATATCTCAGAAAACATGGGATGGAGGTCATTTATGACGCAGAACATTTCTTTGATGGATACATGGATAACCGTGACTATGCCATTTCAACAATAAGGACTGCGAAAGAGGCTGGCGCGAGAACGATAGTGCTAGCCGATACGAACGGTGGCACCCTACCTCAGCATACGCTGAAGGTAGTTCGGGATATCAAGGAGAACGTAGGGGGGAACCTTGGCATCCATGCCCATAACGATTCCGGGGTAGCAGTCGCTAACTCCCTCCTAGCCGCCAGCGAGGGGTTTAATCATATCCAAGGCACCGTAAATGGGCTAGGTGAAAGGTGTGGCAATGCAGACATCATCCAGATAATACCGAGCCTGGAACTGAAAATGGGTGTCAGCGCCATATGGGGAAATGAGCGTTCTCCCAGCTCCTTAAAGGAACTAAAGGCGCTATCATCGTATGTGTATGACCTGCTTAACATTACGCCGGACCCCTATCAGCCATATGTTGGCAGATATGCGTTCTCCCACAAGGGCGGAGTTCATGTTGATGCTATGATCAAGGATAGCCGTGCATATGAGCATGTTGACCCGGAGCTCATTGGAAATACCAGAAACTACGTAGTATCAGAGCTGGCCGGAAGGGCTGCCGTGCTGAAGTACGCTCAAGAGCTAGGCTTGGATGTTGATAAGGAGGATAGGCTCATAACGGACACGCTTACGCAGGTCAAGGAGCTCGAGAAGGGCGGACTGTCAGTTGAAAGTGCAGATGCTACAGTCAAGCTCATACTGTTGAAAAACAGGGGTGTGTACAGGGACTCCTTCAATATGCTCTACTGGATGGCTTCTGCCAGGAACGTCAACAGTACCGTTGAATCTGAAGGTGAAGTAATAGTGAGGGTGGACAACGAAGTCCTGTATGAACGGGAAAAGGGGGTCGGCCCCGTACACGCGCTTGATAACGCGCTGAGGAAAGGGGTACTCAGGAAGTTCCCATTGCTAAAGGACGTTCAACTTCTTAATTATAAGGTTGGCGTATTTGACGGTGATAGGGGCACGGCATCATCGGTACGCGTGTTAATAGAATTTGGGGATGGAAAGGATAGATGGGCTACAGCAGCCGTCTCAGACAACATACTGGAGGCGAGCGCCAGAGCGCTGAGCGATGGATATAACTATAAACTGGGCGTAGAGGCGCTCAGCTCTTCTCATAGAAGATAATCAAGAGGTATATCCTGGTAGATTCCGGAGGGGAGTACCCGCCTTACGGATATCGGGAGGGCCTTGCTCCTTAGCTCTTCCTGTGCTATATCCAGTGAACTTCTGAACTTAGATATGTAGTCTATAAATGGCGGCGCACCATTGGAAAGCATGAGCGCCCTTGCACCGAGTATCCTTGCCCTTTCAAACTTCGTTAACTTAGGAGGCCCTATAGTAACTGCAAATTTCTTCCCGGTTTTAACTGGCAACACTTAGGATCTCTACCGCATCTTACCATTCAAGGCACAGGCTATAAATTTTGTGCTGTAATATAGGCCCTATATAACCGGGCTATTTTGCCCTATCCAATATCTACAGGCTATCGTTACGTACGCCCTGACCTTGGTTGCCGACGAATTCCCCAATCAATTCCCTCGCGCGCTTACCATCATATTGATCCACGGCGCCCTGAGCCATCCTCCCTCCTCTTCCGCCCCCCCTGCCACCGAATTCCTTGATCAGGGCGTCGGAGATGGCCTTTGCATCGATGGGCTTGCGCATTTTTCCACCCGCAAATATGACATATCCATACCCCTGCTTAAGCTTCCATACGCCCAAGTATACCAGATCGCGGTCCCTTGTAAGTCCGTCCCCTAGGTATATATGATCACCGGAATCAAGACCATCTCCATCGATCACCATGAATGAAGAGGATGACAGTTCAGCGTCGCCTGATACGTAACCCGCTAGAATCGTCAGCAGCCTCCTCCTCTTTTCTTCCTCAACCTTCAGCTTTGAAACCAGGTCCTTGACCGGCACCGATAGGTCATTCGAATAATCATCAGGCGCTCTGATCTCCGCCGCGATCCTTGAAAGTGAGTCCTCTCTGCTCCTGAAATAGTCCAGCGCCGCTTCACCGGCAACGAATTCCAGCCTCTCTACCCCATCCTGTATCCTCTCGGCCCTGAGCACCTTTATGGGGCCCACCTGGCCCGTCCTATCACAGTGCGTGCCACCACACGCTTCTGTATCAAATCCCTTGATGCTGACTATCCGCAGGGTATCGCTAGGGGTAACCCCTCCCTGATAAATTTTGAAGCCATACTTTGATTCAGCCTCGTTCCTATGCATTACCTCCGTGCGCATCTCCAGATCGTTCATTACTACCGAGTTTGCCAGATCCTCGATAGCCCTGACCTGCTCCTTTGTCAAATGAGAGTGATGAGTTATATCCAAACGGGCCTTTTGTTCATCCTTAAAGGCGGAGTTCTGCCATACCCACGGTCCAAGCAGCTCCCTTGCGGCTCCGTTCAATATATGTGTGGCCGAGTGGTGTCTCATCAGTGCCAGCCTTCTCTTGCTGTTAACGGAGCATTCCACTTCCTGCCCTTCTCTGAAATTACCGTCATCTACCCTGTGGGCTATTACGTCATCCGACTTCACTACGTCTACGACCGCCTTTCCTTCTATATAGCCGGTATCAGGCTCCTGCCCACCCGACCTGGCATAGAATGCGGTCCTGTCCAGCATAACGTATGGCCCATCAACCTTCAGGACTCTCGCCCTGAATTGAAACAGGTACTTATTCTGATAAAAGAGGAGCTCGGTCTTTTGGACCCCACGACCGTTAAAGATCGGTGTCGGTTGTGCCTCCGGATGC
>JAJZYL010000110.1 GCA_021798095.1 archaeon
GTCATCATGCCCACCCTCACCCTGAATTCACCATCCACGGTTCCCAGCATCCTGAGTAACCCGGGCAGGTCCCCGTCCCCGTAGGCCGCGACGTCCTGCCCCGTGAACCACACCTCACGAGCTCCGGCCTTCACCAGCCTGCTGACCGCCCTGATTATATCGTCAGCAGGATAACTATAAAGGTCCCCCCTTGAGCTCTTGGTCCCGCAGAAGGTACAACGGTATGCGCAACCTTCCTGAATTTCCACTACGCCTACCGTGGTCGAAAGTTTTGATGATATGTAGGACGGCTTGGATGCCGGCCGTTCATAGACAAGCCTCACCTTTCTGGCGCCTTCGATGGCCCGCCTGGCCGCATCCGATATCTCCTGCACGCCGTCCACATCGATCATGACGCTATAATCCAGGTCAGCCATGGCGACAGGGTCTATCCTTGGAAGGCAGCCTGATATTAGGACCGGCCTTCCCAGATCGTTGAGCGCTTTTATCCTGTTGATTATCTTGTCCTCCGTTGGCTTCTTTACGCCACAGGTGTTAACTATCAGCAGGTCAGCTTCGTCTTCATCGGGGGTCTCTCGCCAACCGTCAGCGGCCAGCAGATCTTTCATTATTGTACTGTCGGACTGATTGGCAGAACAACCGTAAGTCTCCAGATAGAATCGCATCCTAGCTCATGAGGTGATTGTCAAATAACTTTTATCTCTTTTGCATATTTTTTAATTATAGTCTATTATAACCAATCCCTGCTAAGGCTTGGTATGGAACCCGTGTTTGTGAGCGGAGGCGGAATAGCTGACGACGTGTTGAACGAGCTGAAGGTAAATCAAGCGGTTGGAACCAAATCCCTGAACGTCGATGCGGTTAGGAAGGCCGCACCTAAGCCAGCGTTCTTCATCTGCTCCCTTGGAAACCATAATGACAGGATGGAGGAGGCCATTTCAAGGCTGGAGGATAGGTCAGGGACGATAGCGGTGGCGTTTACCCCCTACTCATATGAGAGTGATAAGCTATTCAGGGCAGCGGTTCAGCTCAGGAGAATTTCGAGGATGGTCGACGCCGTGTTCCTTGTGGACAGGCGGGCCATGGGGGAGGAGTACAGGCAGGTGCCAGAGAAACAGCTCGAAGCCGGGATGTTAAGGGGGGTACTTGAGCTTATCAGGTGCAGCCTGGGCAAGGAGGTCGATCTATCAAAGTTCGATCACGATGGAAAACACATTTACATCCTGCTTCACAGCTCTTCTGCGGTCAGGGATGGGATGAACGAATTGATACTTAACAGCCTGAAGCTGGCCGATCGGGTTACCGGAATTCGTGTTTTGTATGCGTCCGATGCGGCGACGGTTGCCGACGGAGAATATCTTGATAGGGGGATAGGTTTATTAGAAGCTGAAAGGACGATCAGGATTACGGAAGGGAAAGATGAATTAGTGGGGCTTGTAGAGGGGACATCAAAGTTGTTTGATTACGATCCGGTGGCGAGGATACTCGGGGAAGATAGGACGCTGGACCTCGAGCCTGAAGTAGAGGTAAACATGGCCTTCCCAGGCCTTGAAAGGATAGACTGACCGATTTACACCAGACATTAGCCCCAGCTGGCGAGCCTTAGCACGCGCCCGCATTATAGCCTCTCGGTCCTGGGGAAAGCGTATAACCATCCATTTAATCACCTAAAGCATGGCGGACCTATCGGAGGTGCTCATGGGCGAGCACTCTGCTATAAGGGTGATCAGGCACTTTGATGCCCTGAGCCGTGGTGATTTCCTTTTCGATTTCTGCGACTATCTGGATAACTGTCATGTGCAGGTCGAGGAGAAGGCGTATTTCCCGGTCATAATTGACTATGATTGGGAGGACAGGGCTAGCTTTGAATCCACGGTTAACAGGATCAAGGCCGATCACAGGCTGATCAGGACGCTAGGGGACAACCTCAAGAAATGGAAGTCGAACGGAGACCAGCTGTTCAGCGTAAGGCTACCGCTTTACTATAAGACGGTTACTGAACACAATCTGAGCGAAGAGATCTCCGTTTTTCCAAGATGGAGCAGGCTCAGCGAAGACGTCAGGTTACAAGCGATCAAGGATGCTAGGGAGATAATAACGTCCTTTGGCTTCGACAGGTACCAGGAGCAGACCGGCATTTCCGCTGAGTTCTTCAAGTACATACTAGGCTCCCATTAGCTTGCGGGCCTGCTTCATTTATTTTCAGAGAATATGCACATATTGTAAATATGTTTATAAATTTACTGGATCAAAATAGCGGCATGCTCAGGTCCGTGTTGATAAGACCATCGAACAGCTCGGGCAGCGCTTACCTTACCAAATGGGGGTTCCTTCCGGTCCCGCTCGGCATCCTGCAGCTGGCCGGATGTCTACTGACGATAAAGGACAGTAAGGTCAAGGTGATCGACATGGAGGCGGATAACACGAAGGACGTGAATAGCGTTGTAGAAGAAACGCTCAACTTCAACCCGGACCTGGTGGGCCTTACACTGCACGCCACGGCCGCTCACAATACGGCCACGGAGATAGCCAGGAAGATAAAGGAGCTCAGCCCCAGGACGCTCACCGTCGCCGGTGGGCATCACGCCACCTTCCTGCCTCTGGACCTCCTGAGGGATGGGTTCGATGTGTCCGTCTTGGGGGAGGGGGATGATACGATTATGGATATAGCTGAAGCCATACAGACCGGCGCGAGCCTTAACACAGTGAAAGGGATAATGTACAGGAAGGGTGATGGCACATTCGTCAGGACGAGCAGGCGCCCCCTCATAGAGGACCTGGATGCCCTGCCCATGCCCGCCCTGGACCTTGTAAATAAGGAGCCGTACATATTCAGGACGTTCGGGGACCGTGACAGGGTCACGTGCATCGAAACTTCGAGAGGATGCCCCTACGCCTGCGACTTCTGTTCTGTAACGCCTACATGGGGGAACAAGTGGAGGAACAAGTCGGTTGACCGGATCCTAAAGGAGCTTGAAGTTGTCAAGAGGCTCGGATACGACTGGGTGTTCTTCACCGACGATATATTCATAGTGTATCCAAATGTGGGGCAGCGTAAGGCGCTTTTCGAGAGGATGATCGAGAACGATTACAGGCTGAAGTTTATCGTACAGATGAGAGCCGACGTAACGGCCAAGAACCCGCAGCTCATAAGGCTGGGAGCGCAGGCCGGGATGTCCGTGGCGTTCCTCGGCATCGAAAGCGGCAGTCCGGAGATATTGAAGAAGATGCACAAGGGGTCCCTTACTTCGTCGTCTGTTATGGCCGTTAGGACGCTATCCCAGAACGGCGTGATAGTGCTGGGTGGGTTGATGCTGGGGGCACCATATGAAACGCTGCCGGAAATGATCACTACTGTGAGGTTCGCCCACAAGCTCGCGGACGCGGGGCTCGACGCTGTGCAGTTTTCACTGTATACCCCCCTGCCGGGTACAAGGATATTCGACGACGCGGTAAGGAAGAATCAGCTCTTTACCCTTGACTGGGACAGGTATGACATACTGACGCCAGTGATGAGGACCAAGGTACATCCGGTCATCACGCAGATCGTCCAGGCGTACGCCAACTATTCGTTCTATGTGCTCAAGTTCATCAAGGGAAAGCTGTTAGGGAAGAAGGATACCGGGCAGAAAGCCCTGCTCGTGTCAAACGCAACAAAGTACATAATCGATATGATGCCCCAGTATCTGAAGGATGTTTCCGCGTTCCCCGGGGTGCTCCTCAAGACGGCGAGGGCATACAACAGCCGAAAGGCGGTCATCACGAAGGAAAGGGCGCTGGAGATACTGCAGTTCTCCAACAAGATCATTTATGAAGAGGTCGGCGGCAAGAACCCCTACTTCCTGATCAAGGAGGCGGAGTAGCCGTCAAGCCAGATGAGGAGGCTGGCTGGACGGCTTCACCTCAATCTGTCACATCGAACTCCTTCATTACCAGCGGGTACTGCTCGATAACATCCATGGCGTTAAAATGATATCCCATCTTCGATCTAGCAAGGTCCCCCGCAAGCCCGTTAAAGTATGCGGCAAGCATGGCCGCGTGAATCGGCTTTACTCCCCTTGAAAGGAAGGCGGCACACGCCCCCGCCAGCGCGTCCCCTGTCCCGCCCACCGTCATTCCGGCGTTTCCGGTTCTGTTAAGGTGCGTCTCCCTTCCATCGGTTATTATA
>JAJZYL010000111.1 GCA_021798095.1 archaeon
CTAACAGCGCCTGTTGTCTTGCTATCCCAGCTGTCAACTTCGACAGGACGTCCTTGCCTCCATGATACCCCACTTCCATTGGTTTAGCCTTTGTCTTGATCCTTGATATCACTCGTTCCAGTTCCTCATACCCCCTTATGGTCACAAGGGCCTCCACATTGAAGGAATCCTCCAGGAACTTGTAGAATAAATAGTGCTTGGGCGTCAACAGGTCAAACCATATCTTTACCAAATTTCTTAACCCCTTTACCGACAGGCCCTGATCCCCTGACGGGCATGGAAGGCGATCACATCCCCTAGAACTTCATCATACTATTAAACGTTGCCAACAGGCATGGCCGGCCGAATGGAATAGCCGGAATAGCCGGAACCCCCTTTAACGGGTCTCATCAGGCCCTGTTCAATGTGATTGCCGTCATTAAAGCCGGCGAGCCAGATCTATAAAAGTTTAAATTTAGCCGATAAAATGATAAATATGGTTCAACCCAAGGCGAGGTATATGAGAAGGCTTGACGCCGACAGGTATCTATCAGTTTCAATCTGGGCAGGCAAGACGCACCCCGAAGATGAAATAATAAGGGTGCAGATCAGGAAGAGGAATGAGCAGGACTGGCAAACCGAATCTGACTTGAGCATATACAGGACGGCGGGTGGCGTCTATACCGAATTGAAACCACGGGAACAGCCACCTTCACAGGCACCTTCAGCTGCTCCTCGCTAATAACGGATCGAGAGATATGCCGGATATTCGTAAGATCCCGGCCACAATGGCCACACAGCATCCGGACAATGCCACCATGCCGGACTGGGCCGAAGGAAGGATCATAGAAGGTGAAAAGGAGATAGAGGAAGCGTACCTTGCATACAGCAAGTACGGGTGCAGGGAGGTCATGTGGGACGCCGAAGGCAAGGATGTTGACATGCAGGTCCTGAGGAAATTTTTTAGCATATATGGGGATTTCTTTAAAAAGAACAGGATCGGCCATGACATATTTCTTACCTACAGGATCCCTAACCCTATGGCGGAATCAGTGGAAAAGAAGAACTTTTCAGAAATGCTGGAAACAATACCGAAGTTCAACGATGTCTACAGGGCCTTCTATGGTAAGGATGTGCCATTTATGGAGGTGATACTGCCCCTGACAAGGTCATCTGATGACCTGTTAAGGGTACATAATTACTACAAGACGGTGGTGGCTGACAAGGAAAAGGTCGATATAGGCGGCATTACGGTGGCGAAGTGGCTCGGGACAATAGACCCGAAGTCAATAGAGGTTATACCCCTTTTCGAGGACATGGGAAGCCTTCTATCCGCCGGCCAGATCATCGGCAAGTACATTGACTCGGTACGGCCAAGGTACATGAGGGTGTTCGTTGCAAGGTCCGACCCCGCGTTAAATTACAGCATGATTTCGGCCGTCCTGCTCGCCAAGCTTGCCATCTCCTCCTTCAAGGACGTGGAAGAAAAATACGGCATACCGATCTATCCCATAATAGGCGCAGGCTCACTCCCGTTTAGGGGGCACCTGTCGCCCGATAACATCTATCATTTCCTGGAGGAATACCCGGGATTGGATACAGTTACCATTCAATCCGCCTATCGTTATGATTATCCATATCCTTCGCGGTCAATAGGTGAACTGAACTCCATGATACCTTATTCATTGAAGAAGCCAATGGACGCGGACGCTGCGGCCGAGCTCGTCAAGATAATCAGGCATGTCTCCGATAGCTATCAAAGGAGGGTGGAATCCATGGCGGGGCTCATCAACCAAATTTCCTTATACGTACCCCGCCGACGCGCTAGAAAGCTCCACATAGGGCTGTTCGGCTACTCAAGAAGGATGGGACGGGTGAAACTGCCGAGGGCCATAACGTTCGTAGCGGCGCTTTATTCGATAGGGTTGCCGCCGGAAATACTTGGCCTGGATGCAGTGCTTCAGCTAAAGGAGGCTAGCTTCAATATACTGAAGGAGTATTATGTAAACTACAAAAAGGACCTGGAAATGGCCTGTAAATATCTAAACCCGGCACTTCTGGACGACCTTCAGGAGGCGCAGCTCTACAACGGAATCGTAAGGAGGTACAGCCTGAGGAACATGATGGATATGGTCAAAAGGGATATGGACGCCCTTGACGCGCTGGGAATAAGGGTTGGGCCAAGCACCAATGAAGAAAGGAGGCATCTCAACCTGACCAAGAACCTCCTGATCTCCATCGTAGACGGTCAAAGTGAAATGGCTGGGAGGGAGATCAGTGCGATGGGCATGTTGAGAAGGTCGCTTGGCTGATAGCGAACATGGTTCAGCAAAAGGTTTAAATTTTCCAGTTCCTCCAACAACAACGGGTGGATAAATTGTCATCATGGGGTATTCGTAAAAGAAGGGATGAGGATGACTTCTGGGCCTACTTTCAGGATATAGATAAGATGTTTGAAAACATATTCAAGTCCCTCGAGCAGGGCGATAAGGAGTTTGTAGGAGGGCCCATCTTCTATGGATTTTCCTGGAACGTTGGCCCTGATGGGAAGCCCATAGTAAGGGAGTTCGGGAATGTAAGGTCAGGTTACAAGGGGGTCAAGAGGTCCGATGTGCGTACGCCCTTCTATGACATAGTCATGGATGAAAAGAATAATGAGCTTAATGTCATAGTCGAGCTGCCTGGCGTAGATAAGGAAAAGGTGAGCGTGAACGCCACTCCGGAGTCGGTGGAAGTCGAGGCCGAGGGGAGCGGAAGGAGATATGCCATAGATATCCCCCTTGACTTGCAGATCGACCCTGAAACGGCCAAGGCCACCTTTAATAACGGGATACTTCAGGTGACCTTTAAGCTTAAGCGCTACAGGGATAAGGGTGGCGTAAGGATCAACATAGGTTAATTTCTGCACAGAGCATCGAGCTAGCGCAGCCAGATGGAGAACTTTGAACTTATAAAGGAGGGAGCTACATCGTTCTATGCCCCCTTCGGTTCAAGCCAGGGAAAAGGGCCGGTAACTGAGCCCGTATTCTTCAACCCGGTCGGCCGGATGGCTCGGGACATATTTATCATATGCCTTTCCGCGTTTTCGGAGCTCGTTGGCTCGCGTGGCCTTTCATTTGCTGAAGCGTTCGCGGGCATCGGGGTCAAGGGCATCAGATTGGCTGTGGAGGGAAATGGGTATTCCAAGTTCTTTATTAACGACCTGAACGATGCGGCGGTTAACGTCATTGGCAACAACGCGCGGCTAAACGGTATTGAGGGAAAGGTCGTCATATCCGGCAGGGACGTGTATTCCTTTCTTCAATCGATAAGGGATATGGGAGGGGTGGACGCCCTGGACATAGACCCGTTTGGGTCTCCAGCGCCGTTTATCGAATCGGCCATCAGGGCCACCAAGAACGGCGGACTTGTATCATTTACGGCCACCGATACCGCTGTCCTGAGCGGTGTACACGCCGCCGCCGCTGAAAAGAAGTACGGGATCAAGGCCTTCAGGGTGCAGTGCCACCGGGAGACGAGCGCACGGGCGCTTGCTTCAGCCGTTATGATCAGCGGGGCTCGTCTGGACGTTGCAACTAAGCCACTTTTCTTCCATGTATACAAGCATTACATTAGGGGCTATTTCTTGGCTATTAGGTCCGCGGCCACAGCCACCTCACTGGTTGAATCCTTTGGGCACCTTTCATATTGCAGCTGTGGATACATGACATCCGAAGAAGCTACAGTATGTCCTCAATGCTTCAGGCCGCTAAGGAAGGCCGGCCCCTATTATCTTGGGCCGTTGTTCGATCTGGACTTCCTGCGCAGGGCCAGCGCCTTCTCCGCAAGATCATTTCCAAGGATCAGGCTGTTCGAGACGGCCCTGAACGATATCCAGCTCCCCCCTTATTTTTATCGCCTTCCCTCCATCACCGATGACATGGGCATCCCTACGCCCGCCAGGCTCAAGGTCATTTCAATGTTACAGAAGGCCGGTTTTCTGGCATCGGAGCCTTCGTTCGATCCTCAGGGGGTCAGGACCAACGCCCCTTTCCCCATCATTAAAGCCATAATCGAGTACCTGACATACTCCCACAGCTAAAGCTTGTGGGGTTCTCACTTTTGCTTCCTTTTCGCCTTCATCCCTCACGGTCTGGGCGGTTTTGCTTGAACCCATTGCCGAGTTTTGGCGTCTTTCCA
>JAJZYL010000112.1 GCA_021798095.1 archaeon
TTGCTTTACCCTTATCTTCCTAGTCGGCTTGACCTGGTCAGTAAAATACTTGATCGCCTTTACCGCATCCTCTGGGAATTGAAATGCTGGCATATTAGCGGATTCCAATATTCGTAGGGCAGCATCTTCATCGAGGCCCATCATGACCCCCACAATGCCTTTTCCCTTAAAGCTGATAAGCGTTTTAGCTATTTCAACACAGCTAGACATTGGCAGAGCTTCCACTATAACAAGTTTAGTACAGTCCAGGCCTTGGATTGCCGTGAGGGCGCTCTTGTACCTCATCCTGTCCGCATCGCCAGACAGGTCCAGGGGATTAGCCGGCTTACTCTGAGATGGTAATAACTTTTTAAGTTCAGGCACTACTGCGTCGGGCAGGCTAATAAGGTTGAGCGATCGGCGCTCTATTTCATCGGTCGTAAGCACGCCATGGCCACCCGAATTTGTTACGATTAGCAGATCCTTCTTGATCCCCTCATCTGAAGTTATTATCTTCGCAATATTCAGAAGATCCTCGAGTGTATCTACGAAGATCCCGCCCACAGTCCTTATGGCCGCCCTGAATATATCAACCGAGCCGGCCACGCTGGCAGTATGGGTCTTGACAGCTTGGGCGCCCTTGATACCGATCCCCCCCTTCAGGAAGATTATCGGCTTCCTGCCTATGATATCAGGAACGATGGAAAGGAACCTGTTGCCGTCGGTTATGCCTTCAATATATGAAAATATTGCCTTTGTACTGGCATCGGTCGAAAGAAATTCAAACACATCGGTTTCATTTATATCGGCTTCATTTCCAAGGCTCACAAAGTAGCTGAGGCCTATCCTTGTTTTCCGTGCCCAATCCAGCATGTAAACTCCTATGCCTCCACTTTGAGCTACCACCGCCACATTTCCCATTTTAACGTCGGTAAGGGCAAAGGTAGCGTTGAATGTGGGCGTTATCATGCCAAGGGTGTTCGGTCCAAGATATCTGATCTGATAGCTGTTGCATATGGCGCTCACCTTATCCTGCAGTTCGCTTCCGTGTTCGTCAACCTCCTTAAAACCCGAGGTTATGATTATGGCTGATTTTATACCCAGCTTACCCCCTTCCTCCATGACCGAAGGCACAGCGTCACGCGGGACCGTGATCACCATAAGGTCAATATTTTCACCTATATCGGTCAGGGATTTATACGATTTTAGGCCCTCTACGGTATCCGCCTTATTATTTACTACATATATCTTACCGGAAAAGGTATTCTTAATATTTCTCAAAATTATATTCCCAACTTTTTCGGTGTCCCGCGAAGCGCCGACTATAGCGATTGACGTTGGATTAAATAGGGTATCTAACATTGTATTAAGCGGTTAACCCTATATGCAATTTAAACCTACCTCAATGTTTTGTCCATGACCTATCATGCAGAAGTCAAGCCGGGCTGCCCCAATTAGTTAATCGGGGGCATCGGTTTAAGGGTTGTTTGCGCTCACCTGAGGAATGCCATGGCCCTTGCCGGCGAGCCATCGCCATCCTTTATAGGCAAAAATAAACAAAGGAAGTAGAAGTCCTTCCCGAGCAAGGCCTTTAATGAACCGGATATGTTCTCCACTATTGGGATCCCGTTTGTTAGGAGAGCGGTATGGACGTCTCGTCCCGTATAAGGGCCTTCAACGCTCGGCGAATCTATTCCTATAGCGCGAGGCCCGATTGAAACAAGCCGCTTAGCTGTCTCAACGCCCAGGTATGAAAAAGATGACATGGACCATCCAGGCTTCCACTCATCATTCGAACCAGTATAAAATAGCACGACCTTTCCCCTTAAATCTTTCGTAAGAAGATCCGGTTTTACTTCCCTTTCATAACTAACGTCCAACACCTCTGCTTCACCGGAACATGCCATGGGGTCCATCTTATCTATTCCGATGCCGTTCTTCAGGGCGTGAATTGGCGCATCGACGTGCGTTCCTGAATGGGTTCCGATCACAATCTGCTTTACATTATAACCATCGATGTCTAGAGACTTAAACTGGATCAGCTCGGGCCTTGGGTCACTTGGGTAGAACGGCATTCCCTCTTCGATCCTTTCCGTCAGATCCACTATTTTACCTTCTATGTACATATCAAATAAGCTTGTTCCCTTTTTATTTAACTTACCGGTCAAGCTGATGCCGATATTGACGTCATAGCATCCGCACTATGGCAAAGGCATATGGCTGAAGCCGTTGAACTCCAGTTAAACAGCTGCAAATTATCGGGTTCCGGAGACATAATTCAAATTCCAGATCGTATCAATCGAAATTTTTGAACCTTTTAGAAATGAGCGTCTTCAGAAGATCGTTCAGCAGCAGGAAGAACAGTAAGCCAAATACCGCTACGATCAATACATAAATCGCTGGAATGGGAGCAAGCCCGGGAATCCCGATTATCGAGATGGCCGATGATATTAATATGTCAGCCAAGACAGCCAATAAGAGCAACCTGCTGGGTGCAGACTTCCAGAAGGGACCACGTTCCCTCACTACAAAAATGGTGAGCATCCCAGAAAAGATCAACAGGTCGAACATAAGAGTATGTAATTGATCGATGGTCATTGGGAGATAATTAAGCGCTATATATAGAAAGCCGAGCGATTCGGCCACTACGAATGCGCCCAGAACGACCGCCTCCCTAGTGAGGCCCCCCACCTTCCATGTATCAGGGAGAGGTGACCACCTAACGTTATCGGTTGATATTGAAATGGTAACAAAATCTATTAGAAGCAACAACAGGATGACATCAAAAGGGGATACTACGTAAAACCCGGTAAGCAGGAAGGCTATAACGGTAAATACGACTATCTGAAACGTCTTGACAATTTTATTCAGAATCCACGTTATGATCCTCTGATGTATCACGCGGCCGGTCTTGACCAGATCAACTATATTCACTAGGCCCTCCTCTGTCAGGACGACGCTTGCCGCGCCCTTTGCCACATCGGTAGCATTGCTTACCGCTATTCCAACTTCTGCCTGTCTTAGGGAAGGTGAATCATTCACGCCGTCACCGGTCATGCCCGTGATGTGTTTTGCTGCCTGTAGATCCTTTATTATCAGGTACTTATCCTCAGGGTAAATTCCCGCGAAGCCATCGCTGTTTTCAACAATTTTAGCTGCTTCGAGTTCATCATGTGCCCCCTTAACATCCGCAATGTCGGTTATCCTATCACCCAGCTTGATAGTGGAGGCGATCTCCCTTGCGATGTCCACAGCGTCCCCGGTCAACATTTTAATCGATATCCCTAGGGTTTTTAGTTCGGCTATCAGCTTTGCGGTGCCGGGCCGCGGCGCATCGCTCAGGGCTGCAACGCCGACCAGCTTCAGATCATCCTTTACGCCCGCCGCTATAGCTATAGCCCTGAATCCCTTCTTGGCGAATTCTGCTTCCTTGCTTCTGAAGGATTCAGCTTCCGCTGGGCTCAATTTACAAAGCGAGATTATGACCGAGGGCTGACCCTTGAGTATCCGAAGCTCATTTTCATCCTTAATGATAACCACCTCAGTCCTCCTGGTGGAAGGATCAAAGGGTATGAACCTGATTTTCTTTTGTCCTTGTAATTTGGCTGCATCTATGGCGTTTATGAACGCCATATCTATGGGGTCCTGATTGGCCTGCTCCGAAGCTAGGGCTCCATATAGGATTACGTCCTGATCGCTAAATTTACCGCCGGCCATCACCTGTGTTATCGATAGTTTATTCATTGTAAGCGTACCAGTTTTATCTACACAGAGCGTATCCATGCTAGCCGCATCTTCAGAAGCGCTCAACCTAGTAACAAGAACCCCCTTCTTGGACAGATCCACTGAACCGATGGCCATACTTATGGTGAACATGGCTGGCAGTGCCACGGGGATGGCCGATATCAACAGTATTAAAGCGAGCAAAAGCGCATTTACAAGGTTAAGGCCCTCCAACAGGGACACAACTATATCCAGTGCAAGGAACGATCCAACGATCACCAGAAGCCATTTAACGATGCCTGATATAACGGCCTCCATGTGAAGCTTATGACGCGCTATCTGTACCAGCTGTGCTGTCTTGCCGAAATAGGTCTTAACGCCCGTTGATGTCACCAGCGCAAGCGCTTCACCTTTACGCACTATCGAACCAGAATAAAGCAGATCTCCATCCTT
>JAJZYL010000113.1 GCA_021798095.1 archaeon
GTTCTGCTCTGCTATCATTCCTGTCAGAACCATAGCCAACCCTATCTCCATAGCCGCGCCTGAGGTATTGCCTGTAGCCAAGTCATTCTGAGCTAAAAGCAGATGGCTAGAAGCGTTATGCAGACTTGAATAATAGATAGAAGGCTGCCCAGGCACGGCGAGCGCTGCCCTGATTCCAGCCTGCAAGGATACGACCAGCGATTGGGTGGATGTAGATGAAACCTGGTTTTGAGCAGCAACGGCTGTAATGAAGGGATAGGAAGCTCCCAAAGTTAGGATCATGATCAACAGGACCTTCGCCATCATTGATGCTTGATTATTGTGTGGATCATTAATAAGGCGTACGCAGGAACGATATGAAACGATGGCGCGACCATTGTGAACAGTCATATCACTGTCACCTTATTTTCCTTGTTCGTCTTTTCAACCCTGACTAACCCATTTCTTTCCAATCGCTTGATGGTTCGCCATTCACTTGTTTTCGGGATGATCAGGTCCCTGCGTATTTCACTTTCGAGGGCCGAACCGCCTCGTTTTTTAAGGTAATCCAGGACCTGGCTATCTGCTACGTTCAGTCCAATCCCGCCCCTGGCAGCCTTATGCCTTCTCCTAACAAATATCACCAGTAGGGCTATGACGGCAACTGCGGCTACTATTATCAACCCGTAGACCCATTCTGCAATTTGATAGCCGGGAGAGGAAGCCTTACCCACAGCCAACATATACCCAACTGTCCAGCCTCCAGCCGGGAGTGCGAGCGTCAGGAGGCCGTTTTCATTGGATATATTGGTGGGCTGCCTGTTAACGTATAATAAGGTAGCTCCCTGTGGAAGGTAGAGGATAACAGGGTTGGCTGATGTAAAATTTGCCGTCCATGATACATCGTTCTTTAGAATTATTGAAATGGTAAAATAGTTGATTTCGACGGTGGAATTTGCGCTGGGCAAAATCTGAACGGTGTCAGCCGATAAATTATACAGGACCGGCCCACCATTGGGGTAAGTTATGGTTAAACCCTGGGGAAACCCCAACAATGTAACGTTGACAGGTGTAAACGACGACACGTTTAGATATTCCACTACGTTCGCATAGCCATCGGCCTGAAGATAAATCGAGGTTACGGGCTGCTGCTCGCCTACAGCCATAACTACCATGGTGGAGCTCACTACGGCCGATACTAACATTATACCAAGTATAAATTGGGCATATGCGGTTTTCAAGATACTCACTTCATGTTACATTGATCAAGCATGCCTCGGCCGAGTTTTCCTGTCAGATCCGAGCGCCACAAGCCACCGCGTTCATGCCAGCTAATCGTTTTAAATGGGTGTTTAGCCATGGCCGAATCGCCCGCCACTACGGTGCTCACAGGCACGATGTCTCCATATGTATCATATTTAACACTGAACGACATGACGTTCATAGCATGGTTGTAAGAGGCCCGTTCTCGGTCTAGTAACACAAGGTCTGATCTATGTGCTGAATTTTTAAACGTTTCTGAACGGCCCTTAACACTGTTGCAATGGAATGGGATAGCCTTTTATGATATCATGTTCCACTGTAGTCTTCACTGGGTGGGCGCCGATGTTTTTGGTTGAAGAAACCTGCCTTCCGCAGAGCTTTCTTCTAGCGTTCTAAGCTTGGGCTCCGGGAGCAGGGCAAAGGTCATCATAACCCCAACTGCCGAAAAAATGGCCAATAATATGAAAAGGCCGCTTTCGCCAAATAGGGCTATTATTGTAAGGTTCAGTAAGGTCCCAAGGAAGGCCCCGGCCTTGCCACCAGCCGCAGAAATTCCAGTTCCGAGACCTCTGACGGATATAGGATAGACCTCTGGGGGGTAGATAAATGTCGTCACGTTGGGTCCAAACTCTATGAAGAAGTAGCTTATTCCATATAAAGCCAGGAATTCAACTATACTTGATGCGGTAAGAAGCCCTGGAAGTAGCCCTAATAGCGCAAATGATATGGCCATGACAAGGAAACCTATGATCTGAATGGGCTTCCTTCCAATCCTGTCTACTAAGAGAGTAGCAAGCCAATATCCGGGAAAAGCCGCCGCTCCGAACACCAGGGCCGTATAAGCGGTAGTCATGATCACGTGCTGAACCCCGATTATCGAGCCGGGGACAAGGAAAGCCAGCATTGTGGAAGACATTATCGAATTGCCGTAAAGGGCCCAATCCATGAGGAACCACGTTCCAGCTGTACCGATAAGAAGCGCAAGGAGCTGGCGGTCGGTGAAGAGCTGGTACCATTTGACCTTTACAGTGGGTCCATAGCCAGTTTCTGCACCATCTGGTCTGGTCTCAAATTTCATCCCTGTGAACTTAAGATCACTGGACGCCCTTTCCGGATCACCATTTACCCTGATCGAGTATTTGGGAGTTTCGGGCAAATGCCTGCGCCAGTAAATCACAAATAGCGGCGGAATGGCCCCTAGCGCAAGGAGAAGCCTCCAGGAGATAACAGGTGCGACTCCACCATAGAGAAGCCCCAGGGTGATGAGCGGCCCTGCCAGTAGACCTATGCTCTGCATGGAGAACACCATCCCTATTAGCTTCCCCCTCTTCTTTGTATTAGAAAATTCGGCCATAATTGTCGAGCTTGCTGAATAATCCCCCCCTATCCCTATCCCAAGGATGAATCTCCAAATTATGAGGATATACAGCCCGTTTAAGGGCGTCAATACGGCGCTCCCCAGCGCGCCGACCACCATCAGCATTACTTCAAGACCATAGATGGCCTTACGCCCAAAATAATCCAAGAGCCTTCCAAATATTATGGAACCTACTACAGCAGCTATTAGGGCCGTAGATACCAGCAGTGATGTTTCTAGCGTGCTGAACGTGGCCCATCCAGCAAGGGGGAGAAGCGCCGTTACCACCCCTATTATAAAGAGGTCATATGCATCTGTAAAGAAGCCCATTCCCGATATTATCCATGTCTTATAATGGAAACCGGATGTGGGCGCCTCATTTATGTCATCTAGAATTGATTTTCCTCCATAAGAATCTCCGCCGTCATTACTCATCTTGCAACGTTTAGATGGCGGTTAATAGACCATTGATATATCTTATGTATATACTATATATTGATATATATAATCTATATAGATAGGAATTAAAATAAGGTAAATGACAAATATATTTCATACAAAATGAACGGCAAGAAGCCTTCTTAAATTCTTGCATAACAATTAAATAGCTAACCCGGGCATAAAATCTAAATTGAGCAACCATATATCAAACAATAAGCGAAGAGCTATATCAACAACCATAGCAGCCATAATCATAGTCATACTGGTGATCATAGCCGGGGTCGGATATGGCCTTTACTTGACAAAGGGACCAACTAAGGTAGCAGCTGCACCAGTAGACAATTCTCAGGTAATAACAGGCTTGGCGTTTGCACACTGGACAGCGATAGGCGATGCAAACTTGACTGCCACCATATCACAATACTCTTCAAGCGCCTCTCTCTGGTGGTATGTGCACGATAGTGCGCTGAATACGACCACTGTCGCATATACAGGAAGCAGCATTTCGGCGACTTGGACAAAGTTCTTTAAGGCTGGTCCGACATATTGGACCGTATACAACTTTTCGGTGAGCTTCACCAGCAGTACTCAGGCTGTGGTTACGGCAGACGTATGGTATGTAATAGGCAGCGGTGCAAACACAAAGACGCTCTATCTGCCATATGAGCTTGATTATAGCTATCAGAATGGTGCATGGGTTCTAACAGGGGATTGGTGGGGCCTGCCCAGCAGCCCAGGCATGATATACAGCGGCGTAGTGACACCGGCCATTAGCTCTACTACTACTACAACCACAACTACTACCACTACTTCTACTGGCAGCACATCCAGTTCATCAGGATACAACTCATATTGAATACAAATAAGCATAATAACTCCCCTTTATCACTTTTTTTAACATAGCTAAGGCTTCTTTAAAATATAGCCTCTTATCTCTATTGATAATTATGGATTATATTACTGATAATCTTTCATAATCTGGCCTGTTTAACCCTTCTCCATATAACAAGGCTCATGGCCGCCT
>JAJZYL010000114.1 GCA_021798095.1 archaeon
CAACTGACTCGAACAGGGCCATTGGATGTTGATATTGCTCCTACATTCGATCCATCTGCTGTTGAAACAACTCCGTTTGCTTCGATTATGTTTCCGCTTAACACCACATGTACACTAACGCTAGTTGGCGTGTAGTATACCGCCGTAACGCTGGCCGTACCACCGGAACCAACTGATACCGAAAAAGGCGCACTGTATACACCCAAACCATGTTGTGAGTTGCTGTATCCAATCGAATACGTGCCCGGCGGCACTTTCGTGTGATGCTCCCCGATCGGCCCGATGGCGAGCAGGAAGGCAAAGAAAGAGGCCGAACGCCAGGGCGGCAGCAACGACCGTCGCGGCTAGGGAGGGCTGGTAGTAGGTAAAATAGGAATAAGCGATGACGAGGAGGGGAAGGCCGAACAGGAACAGCGCCCCTAGGATCATCTCCACTATTTCTACTGGAGAATATTCCTAACGGTACATGGCAACCCCCTTACGCATTTAGTTGATCACGGCCCTTATTTAAACAGCCCCACGGGCTGGCCCGTCTTTTCACCGCTCACCGACAAACACTAACTATTTAAGTAAGGATTTTCTTACTTTTAAGACATGACGACCACGGGCGAGCCCACGTTCAAGAAGGTGAAGGTCTCCGCCAAGGGGCAGATTTCGATACCAGTGAAGGTCCAGAGGGAAATGGGCATAGAAAAGGGGGACGAACTCATAATGATCAGGAAGGGGCGCAGGATAGTGCTGGAGAAGCCGGAAAAGATCACCAGGCTCCTGGAGGACGAATTCGCCGACCTTGACGAGATCACGGAAGCGTCGCTGGCTAGGATCTGGTCCAGGAAGGGGGAAGATGTCTGGAACCGTTACCTCAAGGCTGAGGCCTCGACCTGAACGCCAGGGTTCGATGACGATGCTATCCCAGCGTGACATCGTGCTGCTGTCGTTCCCGTTCTTTGACCTGAAGGGTTCCAGGGTGAGGCCTGCCATAGTTATGTCGAACGACGGATATAACCGCAGCTCTGAGGATTTTATAGCGGTTCCGATCACGTCCAACCTGAAATTCAGGGACTACGCGGTGCTGATCACCAACGAGGACTTGGAAAGCGGCAGGCTGATCGTCGACAGCAAGGCGAAGGTGGATAGGGTCTTCAGCGTGAGCCAGCGGCTCGTCAGGATGAAGGTCGGCCGGATGAAGGTGGAGACCTACAACAGGCTAACCGATATCCTGTTCAAGCTACTGAAAAGCCAGTGAGGCCATCGCCAAACTGCAATCGTCCATCTGGGTAGATACAAAATTTAGGTAAGCTCAAACTCTTTTTGGGGAGGTAGCAAACCGTTTCTTAAAGGCTATAATCTCTTATAATCCCCATAGGGGCGTTGGACTCCTCGGTCCTGCCCGCTGCAGCCATATCAGGCCTGTGGCTTACATACAGGTATTCATCCTTCATCGGAGTCCAAGAGGCATCCGCACTCACGGTAAACGGGTAGCCGCAAAGGCGCAGCCCACGACCGACTATGGCAAGTGAAGCCACCCTGTTCCGGTCGCAAGTTACACTACAAGTTTTGCATCTGCTCTCTTCCCAAGCCGGGCGCTTTAATTTTTCACCGGAGACAGGACACTCTGAAGGGGTCCCCCCTTGGGTCAACGAGAACCGTTTTGTAGGACGACTTGTATTCTGCCATACTCTGGTAGGCGCTGTAGGGCCAGCGGTTCAACATGGTCCTGAACTTTCTTCCCTTCTTCCTGTCGCCCCCTCCCTTATTCCCTTCAATTTTTCGAAGACGAAGGAGGCGGTCTGGTTGGCTCGCGCCACCTCCGTTGGAAGCTTCTGCAGCGCATCGTTCACCCTGTTCCTCTGCCTTCCCCTCGTCCGTTTGAGCTTCCTGCAATTCTTCTGTCTGTTATGAACGTGTTTCTGTATCTGCTTCCTCCTCCTGGAGAAGTCGTTCTGGATGTGGGCTATGTTCTTGATCGACCGCGTTTCCACCGATTTAAGCACCGGCCTGTTCAGTTCAGCGAATATACAGGCAGTCGTGGAGTTCACCGTGTAGAAGTTCAGGTCCTGCCCCACAAATTTGTTGCCAGGTGGCTTCTCTTTCTCAGATATTATGAAGGTGGCGCACACGGCCCTATCCGTAATCAGCAGCTCAGCCGGCCTTCCCTGATTGATATGTGAATGTCCTGAACGGCCGTCCCTTTGTTATGGCTCCCAGCCTGCCAGGGAGCCTCCACCGAACGTAGATGAAAAATGGATAAAGGGAGGAATGGAAAGAAAGGGAGCATGATAACGACAAAGGAATCCGCAGGAATAGACCGTGATGGCACCGGGTATACAATTAATGTGAAGAAGAATCACGAAGCTTATGCGCAAAGGCTGAGGGATATGGCAAAGGAGGAAGGCGGTAGCAGCGGCGGCATCAGGCCGTTTGTGCTTTGCAGGCTCCGGGATTTGAAAATAAAAGGATAAACAAATGAACGCAGGCACAGAGAACTAACAGGAGCTATATGCCTACAGCTGCGAGCGGAGATAATGAGGGGGTGCAAGCACATCCGGGCAGGGTGGAGCACGAAGGGCCTTGAGAACATCATGTGGCTGCTGCTGATGGTAGGGCATGTGGAACCTGACAGGCAGGAGAAGTTTTGGAATGGTCACCAGTGCTATACAGAAAGAGGCGCGTTCATAGGTAAGGGCTAACCGATCATTGAACGGCACCATGTTATCTGGCAGGCAATCTTAAAATGGCAAATATAATCTAATTAATTTAATATTTTTATTTATTATATGACTTTAAATATACAAATTATTTAAAAAATAATATAATGTATTAAAAGAATGCAGTGAGGTTCATAAATAGCATGTATATTGCGACCAGAATTATGATGATCGCAAATATCTTTGTGAGTAATCTTTTGGACACTTTAGAAGCATAATAAGTGCCGATCCAGCCTCCAAATATGCCACCTACAATATAAAGCGCTGAAATAATAAGGTCCACGTCGCCATTCAATGAATATCTTATGGCTGTTACCACCCCGAATACCCCTACGGATACCAGTGAAGTTCCTACTGCCTGTATGATGTTTAATGCACCGGCATATATGAGCCCCGGCACAATCAAGAATCCGCCCCCAATACCAAAGAAACCTGAAGCAAATCCAACAAGTAACCCTATTGACAATAATTTCGCGTAAGACTCTTTGTGCGTTGGATTTACAGCTACGTTAATACATTTTCTTTTTAACATGTATATTGCTATTACAATCATAAGAATTGCAAAGATAAATAAAAGCTTGTTTCCTGGCGTTAAAAGCCCTAGCTCGGCTCCCATCAGCACGCCTATAACGCCGGGTATGCTGAACAATATCCCTTTCTTGAAATTCACATGCTTTTTTCTTGCATGAGGTACCAGATTCAAAAATGCGTTTATGCTCACTGCCAATGCGGTAGTACCTATCACTATGTGCGGATGGTCGAATCCTACGAAGTAGATGAGAAGGGGTATTGCAAGTATCGAGCCGCCACCGCCTATCAATCCAAGAGAAAATCCTACAATCAATCCAGAAATGACAGAAAGAATTACCTGAATGCTGGTGAGGTCTAACATATTGCTCAGAACGTTATTACGCTATATCCTTCTTCTACCTTCTGATTTGTTTCCACTCCGCCAAGGACTAACTTCACATCCGGAAACACGTCCGCTTCTGCCAATCCCTCGTTTTTCAAGCTTACAGAGCAAGCCTTTACAGGTATTCCCACCTTGATCGCGTTTTCAATCTGCTCCCTGAACTGTGGCGCATTCGCCTGCTTTTTATTTGCAGCCTGCACTCCCTGCCCCAAAAACAGCATTTCTACTTCTGCATGTGCATTTTTTACAGCATTAATGGAGAAATTAAAGGCTACCATTTCCGCTTGAATGTTGCTTTTTCCGGACAAAACCATAACCAACATCTTTGCCATATTATTTCACCTTTATCCTCAAATTTAAATTTTTACAAAATAAATAAAAAGTTTTTTATCGGTATCCTCTCTTGTTAATTTTCAGTCTCAGCATTCCATATAA
>JAJZYL010000115.1 GCA_021798095.1 archaeon
ATGATGGTACCATTCTACATCCTCTCCATGATTTCCTATTTCAATCCAATCTGGACGCTGTTTTACTTTGGATGGGCCGGCGCCGCCGAACTGGTGATATGGCTTGGCAAGGATGGTCTAAGGCTTGGCGGTGCAGCCATGATTTCACTTTTATTCGGAGTTGCAGATGCGGCACTGGTGGCAATATTCTCCCTATTCGTCATGGGCGTATATACTCTCCCTATCCTATCAGGGATTACGGCGGCATCGGCAGGCGTATTCTGTGCAGTCGGTGGCGCGCTAGGATACTTTGCTGGAAGGAAGGGAAGATCGGTCTGGAAACCATAGCCGTTTAGATCGCAGGTTCCGGCGATCGGACTGGAACATTAGTTAGTTTGATCGGGCTATGACCCAACGCTTGATAGCTTGACAATAGATGGAGGAAGGCTTAAAATAGTTTAACCTGCACCCTCTTCTCATGATCGGAAAGCTTCCAATAAATATGCAAAAAAAGTACATACTTTCCAGAGTTGGGGCAAAGGATGAGGCTGTAATAACAGGCGCAGGCGTGGGCGAGGACGCCGCGGTCATCAGAATAGCCAATAACCTATATCTTGTAACTCACACCGATCCCATAACCGAAACATCATCAATGGCAGGGAGGCTTGCCATGCAGGTCTCCTCAAATGATTTAGCTACCAAAGGCATCAGACCAAGGTGGGCTCTGGTGACGATCCTGCTGCCTGAGGGCTTTGGAGAGGTCGAACTGGACAGGCTCACCGCTGATATTGATATGGCTGCCCGATCACTCGGTATAGCTATCGTAGGCGGACATACTGAAGAAACGAGAGGTTTGATGTGGCCTATCATCTCGGTAGCGCAGATGGGGATAAGGAAGGGAAAGCTGCCTATAAGCATAGCAGATTCAAGGCCTGGAGATGATATCATAATGATCAATGAAGCCGGGATCGAAGGAACGGCTATACTCGCCTTTGATCATCCAAAAAAAATAGAATCACTGGGAATTGAAGTTATTGCGGCAGCCAAGAAATATCTGGATGATATAAGTATAATGCAAGATGCTCTGCGCGCAGCAAAGCTGGGGGTCATTTCTATGCATGATCCTACTGAAGGAGGGGTTATAGGGGCGCTTGTCGAGATGGCCATCAGGAGCGGCTACACCTTCCAAATAGAAAGGCCTCTGGTACCTGTAAGGAAGGAAACCGCCCTCATATGCGATCTGCTAGAGGTTGACCCCCTGAAGCTTCTGGGCAGTGGGGCGCTTATCTGCACCTCAAGGAAGAAGGATACGCAAAAGATACTCCAGGCTTACGGAGGTAGGGCCGCTGTAATAGGGACCGTGAAGGTGGGTAAGGCGTCGGCCATAATCCTAAGGGGCCCGGAGAGTACCGAGTATGATGAGCCTCCATCTGATGAAATAACTAAGCTTTTTTCTTAGATAATTGGGCAAGCAGACTTTCAGTCCGGCTTAATGGAAGCCCTGTTGTACCATATTTGACCGTAAGGATCTCGGCCAAGGCACTCATCGCTATTTCGGCTGGTATCTGGCCACCACATATGTCCAGACCCATGGGTGCCCTGACCCTCTTGAGAACTTCTGAATCGAAGTACTTCGAAAGGTAATCAAGGAACTCTAAGGCCTTGACCGGACTCGATATCAAACCTATATAGGCGGTTTCACCCTGTAGCAGTAGCTTAAGCGCCCTCTTTTCTATTTCCCCAGAATAGCTCATCAACAGGACGTAGGTAGTTCTTCCGAAGGGAATATCTTCAATAGCCTTTTCGGGCTGATTGAGTATAATCCTATCAGCGTCAGGAAACTTCTCCTGATTGGCCCAGTCGGGCCTGTCATCCACCACTATAACGTTGAAATTAAGCATTTTGGCCAACCTGCTCACCTGAATCGCCACGTGCCCGGCCCCGAATATCACCAGCGTATCCTTGGACGGAACCGACTTTATGAAAAGCTTGACGCTGCCACCACATACCATCCCCAAGCTGGAGGTTGGGCCTATGTCTACGGTGGCTGATTTATTTTGTTTGATATATTCAAGGGAGGTTTCGATGGCGAACTTCTCCAGCGCCGAGCCGCCTACGGTTCCGACGATCGAACCATCCTTCTTCACTAGCATCATGGAGCCTTCGTGTCTGGCGTTATGCCCCTTATACTCTGTCACAGTAACGAGGGCGTAAGGTTCCCCCTTCTTAACCAGATCAGCTCCTTCCCTGAATATGGATTCCATCTCAATCGCTGACATATCAAATAGGAGTTATACCCTATAGTTTAACATTTCGGCGGCATGGCGTTTACCGACCTTTCATTGACTTCTGTCATTGTACCATTGTCATTAACCATCAAACCCCCATAACTGAGATCGCCGACTAAACTTTATATCTTAAACTTTGAAATATCTTAACGTGATAACTGTAATCGGAGCCATAAATTTAGACATAAATATACGCGTTGGTGAGATAGTCGCTCCGGGAAAACAGGCCTTCATAAAGGAGATAACTAGGTCACCTGGAGGAAAGGGCGGCAACGTAGCCACGGCAGTGGCAAGGCTTTCTGGGTCTTGCAATCTGATAGGCTGTGTAGGCGATGATGAAATTGGCGCAGAACAGCTCGGGCTGCTTAGAAGGGAGGGAATAAATATTGAAGGTGTAAAGATATCGCACGCACATCAAACCGGCCAAGCGTATATACTGATAGACGATACCGGACAAAACCAGATCAACAGCTACCGTGGTGCCAACAGCGACCTTGATCAGGCACACATAAGATCTGCGCCTGTGGATAGGATCCTACATGGGACGGATTTTCTGATTATGATGGACCCGCCGCTGGACCTTGCAAAAGCGATGAGCGGGTTAAAGGCAACGAAGATATTTGCGCCTGGTACATGGGCTACCACAGAGCCAAGAAAGGTGGCGGAAATTGCGTCCATAGCAGACTATCTCTTGCTAAATCAGTTTGAAATTGCGGGCCTGGAGGATTATCTGGATTTAAAAAGGACAGTGATAGTGATTACAAGGGGATCGGATGGCTTCAAGTATATCGATTCATCTGGCACAGTAGATATTAAAGGGGTGAGCCTTTCAAAGAAGAGATATAAGGTTATCAATACAGTAGGGGCTGGGGATTCATTTATAGGGGGTTTTGTCTCATTCTTGGCCTTGGGAAGGAGCCCGCTGGAGGCCGCAAAAATGGGGAACTATTGCGGAGCATTTAAGGTGACGAAGGTGGATAGCAGAGGCAGCCCTACAATGCAGGAGCTTCTTTCATTCATTAAGGAAATCGGTTGACCTTATCTTTATATGTTCGTTCTAGAGATCCGGGCAAGCCGGTAACGTTTTAAAAGGCCAAAGAGAGGATACAGCTGGTTAAAATTACCCCGTTAGACCAAGCCGAAGATAACTTTTTAACATGCTCGGTTTAATAGATAAAAATGCAACTTGAACAATACGATCTGCGCCTGGGCATAGATAACGAGAAGCTATCGTATGATGGCATCGAAGAAGTTCTGGTAAAGGCCGATTCTGGCATTACGCTTAATGCTACAAAGCTCGAAATTAAGGGGGTTTCAGTGGATGATAAGGAGGTAAAATATACCTACGATGGGAATGAACTTGTGATCCCCGGTCCGATAAAGGAGAAGATTGGGATAAGATTCTCCGGAAATGTTTCCAGCGGCCTTACCGGGTTCTACAAGGCCTCATATGATGGATCACATCTGCTCACTACACAGTTTGAAGCTATGAACGCCCGCCGAATGTTCCCGTGTGTGGACGACCCCTCTGTGAAAGCTAGATTCAAGTTAACCGTCATTATTGACGATGAACTGCAGGCTATCTCGAATTCGCCTATCGAATCCACCAATGAGGATGGGAAGGGTAAGAAAGCGGTCGCTTTCATGAGCACGCCCCCCATGTCCACCTACCTTCTTTATGTAGGGATTGGGAGGTTTGAAGAGAAGAGGGACAAGGTTGGAGATACTGAACTGATAGTT
>JAJZYL010000116.1 GCA_021798095.1 archaeon
TACAAAGGCGTCATTGTACAACTTATTCATGCAGATGACGCCGCATTATAAAGGTGGATAAGTCGTTCTGTATAATACCTGTTAGCATACGGAGTGGCTTTGACTTAGTCATTAGACACAGCACTTTGAACCATTTATTACAAAGTTATGCTGTTGATCGATTAACGGCATGCCTTAAGCAAATGTGAAGAATTTTAAACAAAACGCTTTTTAATCTAGGTGTAAAGACACATTTTATGCACTCAAGGATTAATCGGATTTCGCTTGAAGAGGCATTTAACCTATTATTACAAGAAATAAGAGCAAAGCCATTGGAGGCCATGGATGTTGAATCAGCGGTGGGAAGGGTACTGGCAGAAAACATAGTTTCTAGAGAAGATGTCCCAAAATGGCCGATCAGCGAAGTTGATGGTTACGCCCTCCGCGCAGACTCAAGGATTGCCACTTATACCATAGTGGGAAAGAGCGGACCTGGAGAAAGGTTTAGCGGGCCCCTAACCGATGCACAATGCATAAGGATATTGACGGGCAGCTATTTGCCCGAGGGGACGGATACTGTGGTACCTCAGGAGGATGTGGTAATAGATGGTACCTCGATAGCCATCAAGGGTGAAATCCCGCCGGCGGGCAGCCTGATGAAAAGTGGTTATGAATACAAAAAGGGAGAGCTGATAGCAGGGCAGGGTAGCAGGATCACGCCGTCTATGGCCGCCTTCCTAATGTACCTAAGGATAGATCGTGTGTTGATATATCCAACCATCAGCGTTGGCATCATTTCTGTCGGGTCTGAATTAGTTACCATAGGTAAGTGGATAGATGGAAAGGTCGTTAATTCTAATTATGTATCGCTAATGGGATCGGCCCGGTCAATGGGATTAAATCCAAAGAACTTCGGTATAGTCAGAGACGATGTCGATGAAATTTCTGAGAAGATAAGAACCGCGCTAAGGAAATGTGATATAGTGGTCATGAGCGGGGGATCGAGCGTTGGAGATACCGATATGGTATTTGAGGCACTGCATAAAATCAAATCCAAGTATATTTTCCATGGCTTAAAACTTAAGCCTGGAAGGACTGCTGGAGTTGCAATCATGAATGGAAAACCGATAGTCTCCGTTTCAGGAAATATACAGGCTGCAACGATCGAACTGATTATAGTGGTTGGTGAAATTGCCAGATTACTGTCAGGAGGCGGTCTTACGGTTAAACGAATGACATGCATGATAGACAGGGATGTCGAACTTAATACCAAGCCTGGCTATAAAAACATACTATGGCTTAAGCTCTATCAGATAGGGAATCAGTTCTTTGGGTCTCCTCTTATGGCAAGAAGCCCAATGAGAAGCATCGTTATGAGGGCTGATGGGTTCAGTATTATTGAATCGCCCAATTTGAGAAGGGGAGAAAACATCGAAACGATACTTCTGAATTAAGCTGGAGTGAAACTGATGAAAAAATAGCTATCATACGGATATTCTATTGGTTATTTCTGCGAAATCGGCTTTAATATGCATTTTTTATATAAAAGACCTTTTTTTAATGACAGATATATCATACGAAATGTATATATATGAATAAAAAGGAGGTTACTAAATTGTCAAAAAGACTTAAGTCAATTTCTACAGTAGCAATAGTTGCAATAATCATAGTGATCATCGTAGTTGCAGGAGTTGGCGGATATTACTATTATATGACAACTTCTACCAAGGTTACACCTACACCACCCCCGTCAAAGGGTTCTGTCAAGATCGCCTTACTCCTCGCTGGGGTAGAGACCGATCTCTCATGGAACGAAGCCGGGTATGTCATGACACAGCAGTTAGCACAAGACCTCACTAATGCTGGCTACAACGTTACGGTTAGCGTTGCGGAAGGGCTCTATACGTCCGAAGAGATCCAGCCAGCCATGCAGACATACGCATCAGAAGGCTACAACATAATAATAGGTATGGGCTTCCAAGACCAGGCGCCCGCAACCGCGATCTACGCTCAATATCCAAATACGCTTTTCTTGATAGCTGACGGGTATCAGTCAGGGCCAAATATGCAAACCGTTATAGATGATGCTGCACAGCTTGGTTTCGTACAGGGTGTCCAGGCTGCGCTATTGAGCAAGAACCACATAGTGGCGGCAATAGGCGGAGAGAATGTAGGTGATATAACATGGGCAACGGCCGGATTCGATCTGGGCGTACAGTATGCTGATCAGAACTTCTTAAATGGGATAAATACTACAATAATAACTACCTATACAGGTAATTTTAACGACCCTGCAGCAGCGCTTAGCGCAGCCACAGCCGCCGTATCGGATGGGGCGGATGTCCTGTGGTGTAGCGGCGACGGCATAACCGAAGGGGTAGCCCAGGAAGCAGCCACAGCAAATGTCCCATTCTTGTATGCAGAATATAACGCTACAGCCTTTGACCCAGAAACCACCTATGGCGGTGTCTCATTCACCTTTGCACCATTGCTGTATCAGGCAGCGACAAGCTGGATAGTAAACAAGACCATATCACCACTGCCATACTATGCTACCTTTGGTAACGGCGGGCTCACATTGAACCTTACACCTTACAACCCATCAAATGTAACAACCATAGTCAATAACATCGAAAGTGCCCTTGCAAGCAATAAGATAATGATATATCAGGAAAACACCACTACTGGAAGCTTGTATTACTCACCAATAACTCCATCCTATAATTCTCTATTTGGATAGGGTTCCCCTTGAACATAGGAAAACCAATCCAAATAATTTTTTTTATAATTTTAGCGTTACTGATTAGTTCGTTCCTCCTTATAATCGATCATGTTTCGCCGATAGCCGGTATAGTTGAGCTTATCTCCAGCGGGTTTTTAACCCATTACGGCCTTATGGCGACCCTTAATGATACCATCCCGTTGTTGATAGTTGCTGTGGCTATCATCATTCCATTCGTCGCTAAGTTCTGGAACATTGGAGGGCAGGGGCAGTACATATTCGGGTCCATATTCGCTACATGGATAGGGCTTGAGCTAGCCGGCTCCCTGCCGGTTGCACTCCTCATAACAGTTGCGATAATATTTGCATTTATAGGCGGTGCTCTTTGGGCCATCCCACCTACCCTGATGAAGATATACCTTGGAACCAATGAAATAATAACGACCCTGATGATGAACTTCATTGCGGTCTACTTCCTTGACTATATGACTATAGGCCCCATGGAAGGTGCTTTGGCCAAGGTAACTCACGTGCCTTCTTCGGCGCCAATTCCCACGCCTGATCTGCTACCTCATATTGGGGGTGTAAGCACCGGCATCTTTCTGGCACTGGCTGTTGCTATAATAATATTTCTCCTCTTAAGATACACCAATTTTGGTTATGAATTGAAACTAATAGGCAGCAGCGTTGACGCCGCCAAGTATTCAGGGGCATCGTTAAGGAGGGATTTATTTCTATCCATGGTACTCAGCGGCGGCATCGCTGGAATAGCTGGTATGATTCAGGTTTTTGGAATAACCACTGTGCTTTTGCCACAGGTGTTCAGCGATATTACGACGAGCTTTGGCTACGTGGGAATACCGGTAGCGCTGGTTGCATCCCTGAATCCCTTGATTACGATCATCTCCGCCTTCTTCTTCTCTGGTATTCTTAACGGCGCATACGCTATGGAGATTTCGTTTGGGATACCTATTGACCTGGTAATCACGATATATGGTCTGATGATGTTCTTCGCTGTTATAGGCGTTATGATAAACCTTGGAAAGATCTTTAGGAGGTCTGGAGCGAAATGAACTCCTTAATATCCATCTTCCTGCTTTTATTGCCGACCGTGGTGCTGGGCATGGTACCGCGTGCCGCCCCCATATTCGCGGCGGCCCTAGGTGAAGACGTGGACCAGAGCGCGGGAACGCTAAATCTGGGGGTGGAGGGTATGATGCTTTTGGGGACCATAATAGGGTTTGTAATTGACTTCGAAACGGGG
>JAJZYL010000117.1 GCA_021798095.1 archaeon
TTAGCTTCCAGTCCTCTGATATGTTAACTATGTCAAATTTAGCCTTCTTCCTTTCCGCAATCATGCGCCAAGGAAGGAAGTTGCTATGATGTTCAAATATCGTCGATACAACCTTATCCCCTGCATTTATTGTGTCCTGCATGGTATAGGCAAGCAGGTTGATTGATTCTGTAGTGTTCCTTGTAAAAACTATCTCTTCTTGGTCAGCGCCTATAAATGATGCCACCTCTGCCCTTGCATTTTCATACTTCTCGGTTGCCTCCTCCGAAACCCGGTATACACCTCTGTGGACGTTTGCGTTGGTCTCTGTATATACCCTGAGTAAGGCATCAATGACCTGTTTTGGTTTCTGTGTAGTAGCCGCGTTATCAAAGTATATCAACCTTTTTCCGTTAGTCACTAATTTAAGGAATGGAAAATCATCCCTTATTTCATCAACCCTGCGAAGTAATTCCATATACTTTACCCTCCTTAATCATCTCATTCATTAACTCCGTCGGCATTTCTTTTACTATAGGCGTTAAAAAACCTTGAGCTACTAGGTCAACCGCTTGGTCCCTATCCAACCCCCTTGTCATAAGGTAGAACAGTTGATCTCCGTCTATTTGGGACACCGACGCTGAATGCTTTGCCTTTAGTTCATTGTTGTCAATTTCCAACCCAGGTATAGCTAGTGAAAAAGAACTCCTTGATAGCAGAAGTGAATGTTGGTCAAGGAACGAATTCGAGTTTATAGCTCTATCAGTGATCTTCATCAATCCCTTAAGAAGCGCCTTGGAAGAGCCGTTGACGATGGCTCGTTGGAATGCGTGACCGGTGGTTTGCATTGCATCGTTTTTAACCATGACCGTATGGTCTATCTTATCAGATAGCCCGGTTGAAAATCCTGAATGTATTCTAACCTCCCCCCCCTCGCCAATCAGATCCGCCTGTACCTTCCCCCTATAATAGTCAACGTTAGTGACTAGTTCAACTACCTTTAACCTACCAGATTTGTTGATATAAAAGTGGCTGTTGAACGCGTACGCTGATCCATTCCCTTCAACTATCCTAATATATGTCAATTCGGTGGAATCGTTCAGAATAAAGTCACTGCAATCACTTAGGAATGCTTTCTCGCCAGTACCGGTAACCCTATCCACTAATAGATATCTAGTGGATGGTTCTAACTTGATAATATGTCTGAAATATGCTGACTGTCCTTTATCAGGGGTGGTATACGTCCTAGTAAGAAGTGTGTTGTTTTCAGGCCCTAAGGATATCCGCCTTGTAAAAGCTGTCATATATGCATTAAGCAACGTTAATCGATCATCATTTTGATTTATGATGCTTTTTTCTTCGTTCTTTTCATCTACCATGTCAATTCCTCCAGCCCCCATCCCAGTAGTAGGCTTAGATATCGTATACTTGACCTGATTATCTGTATTATGTTCTAAATTTAAAGGGTCGAATGGAAGTTTTTCAAAACTCTTTAGAAAAAGTTGGTGTGTTTCGTATGGAGTCTCTTGATACTCAGTTAACAGGTCCTCTTTAGTGAGTGCCATTCAACCGATCGCTCCAGTCATATCAAGATCTATTAGCCTATTCATTTCTACGGCGAAATCGAGCGGTAATTCCTTTGTAAAAGGTTCAAGGAAACCCATCACAATCATGCTCTGAGCCTCCGCTTCTGACAGTCCTCTACTGCGCAGGTAGAACATTTGTTCCTCACCTATCTTGCCTACACTGGCCTCGTGAACCGTTGTAGCATCGTTCTCATTTATATTCAGATATGGATATGTATCAGATTTGGATTTCATATCCAATATAAGAGCGTCACACCGGACTGCGCTCTTTACGCCGGTAGCTCCCCTTGCTACGTAGATCATACCTCTGTAAACATTCGACCCTCCGTTCTTCGAGATTCCCTTTGAAGTTATCTTTGATGATGTATTAGGCGCCAGATGATATATTTTACCACCCGAGTCTATGTTCTGATTATTGGCATAAGCCACCGAAAGGATTTCGCCTCTGGATCCTTTTCCTCTAAGATATATTGATGGATACTTCATGGTAACCTTGCTGCCTATGTTTCCATCTATCCATTCCATCCTACCATTTTCATCCACTTGAGCCCTTTGGGTGACCAAATTGTACACGTTCTTAGACCAATTCTGGATCGTCGTATATCGTACATGTGCGTTCTTCTTGACCACTATTTCCACTACGCCAGAATGTAGCGAAGAAGTCGTATAAACCGGCGCAGTACATCCCTCTATATAGTGGACATCACTGTCATCCTCAGCTATTATGAGCGTCCTTTCGAAGTTTCCTACATCTGGAGCATTCAACCTGAAATATGCATTAAGGGGTTTCTCGATCTTAACACCCTTCGGCACGTACACAAAACTACCACCGCTCCAAACTGCATAAGTTAATGCCGCAAACTTGTTATCCCTAATAGGAATAACAGTCCCATAATATTTCTTTACTATATCACCGTATTCCCTCAGCGCGCCATCCATATCCGAGAATATGACGCCTTGTTCCTCAAGTTCTTTCTTGATTTTATGGTATACTACATCTGATTCAAACTGAGCTCCAACACCGGCTAAGAAGTTCCTTTCAGCCTCAGGCAATCCAAGTCTATCAAAAGTGTTCTTGATAGAAGCTGGAAGTTCGTTCCAAGATTTTGCCTGCTTATTCATAGGCTTTGCATAGAAGATTATATTTTCGAAGTTGAGATCAGACAAGCTTGGACCCCACCTTGGAAGGGGCATGCTAATAAATTCATTATACGCCTTAAGCCGTAGTTGCAACATCCAATCCGGTTCGTTCTTGCGCGTGGATATATCCCTAACAAGTTCCTCGTTTAATCCCTTTGGGCTTACAAATACATAATCCTGTGAAACTTTGAAGTCGTAAGGAGAGTAATCGACGTCCTTGATATCCGGCCTCTTATTTATCTGCTCCATTTATATCCAACTAAAATTCCTATCTCCTACCTAATAACTATTGCTAAGAAACTAATTTGCTCGATTTATGTACAAAAACACCTCTACCACTAGATGCATTATTAATAGCCATTTATAGCCTAGCCTGCTGGCCGCCTTAAAGATATAATACCTTCAACCACAGGATCTCTATTACCATCCATCAAGAATGTTTTATAAGCGCTTGATCATAAAGATGTGGTTATGCCATCTCTTCAGATATCGGCAAAGGACCTGGGGCTGTTGAACTCAGATGATTTCTGTGAAAAATGTTTCTGGATCAAGCGACACGATCGTGACCTTCCGTATCAAATGCCATTTCCGAGTATTTTCTACTCCATAGATGGTTATACCAAGTTTATCATTAAAAGATATTTTGCTAGATATAAAAGGTTGCCTAGCTGGCTGGGTGGCATAGGTGATGTCAAAACATTAGTAGAAGTCCCTCAACGTGGTTATAGCATAACAAGGGGTTCGATCACTATTACTGGCATTCCAGATCAACCATTTCAAAGAAATGACGGGAGCTATGGAATATTTGATTATAAGACCGCTAAGTATAGTGCGGGTCAGGACAGGCTAATGCCTATATACAATGTACAATTAAATGGATATGCATATATGATGGAGGAACTTGGTATGAAGCCTGTAAATTCGCTATATCTAGTATACTTTGAACCACCTTCATTGGATGAATTCGAAAAAATGGTTGGTGAAGGAATAAACAAGGAGGGTTTTGAGATGCCCTTTAGGCCGGTTATTCATGAAATAACAAGGAACTTCAAGATGGTAGAGGAACTGCTACAAAAGGCTATCAAAATATATAGTCTTAATAAACCCCCGAACGGCCGCACGGGGTGTCCAGACTGCAAACGCCTTAATGAACTGATTAGATTGGTTGCTTAACAACTAGTTTCTTCGTTATTAAAGTAATTATAACCATTATACATAAAAAACAAATTTAAATTGATAGTTGTTAAAGGGTGTCAT
>JAJZYL010000118.1 GCA_021798095.1 archaeon
AAGGCTGTTTAACGTGAGAAGAGGATTGGGTACGATAAGGCAGGACGTCAATCTATCAATAGAAGGAGGGCGCAGAGTCGAGCTAAAGGGCTTCCAGAATATTAGGGAGATGGATAAGGCGATACTAAATGAGGCAAAACGGCAGGAAAGCCTGATACGGATAGCCAAGGATAAGGGCTATCTTAAGGATAACATGGGGGCTGCTGTTGTAAAAGAGATATCATCCGTTCTCCAGAACAGCTCTTCAAATCTGATAAAAAAAGCAATATCCCAGAACAAAGAGATAACAGCGATCAAATTTGAGGGATTCAAAGGCCTTTTTGGTACCAATATAACAGAAGGCAAAAGATTTGGCACGGAAGTAAGCGATTACCTGAGGATTAAGGCAGGAAGCGGGATAATCCACTCGGATGAACTGCCTAATTACAGCATAACTCAGGCCGAATCCGATAGAATTTCGGAGTTTTTGGGCTGCGGCAAAAACGACGCGTTTGTGTTCAGCATACATGACAAGGGACAGCATATCGCTGAGCATATAATCAGAAGGATAAGTGATTTGCTGACCTCGGTCCCATCAGAAGTCAGGCTTGTAAAGGATGATAATTCCACATCATTTCTCAGGCCCTTGGGCGGAAAAGACAGGATGTATATAGAGACGGACCTGCCAGTGATAAAGGTGGATTCGGAAATCGTAAAAAAAGCTTCAAAGTACAAGGGATTCAGCGTGGATGCCATAAAAGAAAAGTACGGTCTAACTGACGAGTACTTGGAGCAGCTGATAAATGCAAACAGGCTATATGAGGCAATAGAGGCGAACCAAAAGCTGAAGTTAGGCTTCAACGTGATAATTGGTGTGATGGTCGAGGACCGGAACTACATAAGGCACAAGCTCGGCGCGGAGATAAAGGACGAGACCGTATATAATGTGCTCAAGAGCATTGCTTTAGATAAGATATCCAGGGATGCTTCCCGCAGAGTGTTTGAACTTATCGCCTTAGGCAAGGCCGGCAGTGTTGAAGAGGCTGTGCAGAAATTTGGGCTAAAAAAGATTGATTTGAAGACTTTGGAGGCAGAGGTAAGAAGGCTGGTGGAGAAGGACAAGCTGAGCAGGTACGATACTCTCATAACCAACCTGAGGGACAGGCTTGGTTTTTCATTCGACGCAAAAGATGCGTATGAAATCGCATCAAGGCTTCTGAAAAATGGATAAGATAAGTCTGTCGCAGGAACTGAAAAGACTTCTGCCTCTGGAGCATTACCCTGTAAAAAATGAGTCTTACCAGACCGATGTAAAAACCGCAGCCGACATGCTATTTATGGTCGACTCAATAAAGCCAATCGCCGGAAAGCTGGTTGCCGATATGGGCTGCGGCAACGGGATACTTGGCATAGCCGCTGCCCTTATGGGTGCGAGCCATGTAGATATGTACGATATAGACAAGGGGGCCATCAAAACATGCTCAGAGAACATAAAGCTGCTGAATCTGGCAGATTGCTCGGCCATCGAAGGGGACATGTTCGATGTGTCCAAGAAGTACGATATAATAATATCGAATCCGCCGTTCGGGTTCCAGACCTATTTCAACTTGGATGCCATGATCCAGAAGTTTGGACAGATCTCGGACTGCTTCTTTTTTATTCATAAGGACAATAAAAACATAAAATTGATTGCTGAAAAGTACGGCGCAAAAACTGCGGAACTGGGGGACATAACCCTTGGACGCACAGCAAGGTTCCACAGGGAAGATTCTCACAAGCTTCCAATCGTGCTGGTTTACAGGTGCTGATCCCGATCTTAAGCATTTAAAATGGCAACTGCTCTATATCTTATTGGGTGATTAAAAATGGTCTTTATTGGTTCTAAGTCCGGCGATGTGATGGGCCTTAGCCTTGGCATTCTGATAACCATAGTCATAATAATAATCCTGCTGCTGGTATTTGTTACTCCAATAAGAACGATACTTATAGGTACGCTAAGCGCCATCCCTTCCCTGATATCCAGCGTCGGCAAAAGCGGCGGCGGGACTTCTAGCCTGGGCACAACAACCACAAATTTCACGGCTTATAACTGTACTGGAGTCTCATGTGTAAGATTTGAGAGCTTACCCTACACATGGACTCTAAACTACAATGGGAACAACCAGTCAGCTTTTGCAAATCAGTCGATACATTTCACCACTGCCCCTCTGAATTACTCTCTGACAGCTTACCCAATACAAGGTAAAAGCATACAGTACTGCTCAAATCTGAGCGTAAGCCAACCGGCTACGGCAAAGCTTGAGGCAGGATATTCATACACAATTTATTACAAAGTGTGCTGAACCAGATCACTAAAGCTATAAATTCTGCGGATGCGAGAAATTAAGATGGTTTTTCACAGGCTTGGGAGCAAGGGCGCAATATCGCTCGGACTTGAAATAATAATCTTGATAATCATAGCGATAGCACTGTTGGTTATCCTGTTGTTTCTTATAAGAAGCGGAATAATATCGCCTGTGACCCACCTGACTTCAACTGTAAACACAAGCAATATAAACAACAGCATCCCTTAGAACCCATTCAAAAAAGGGGCGGTGATCTAGTTTGGTTATGATGCCAGCCTAGGGCGCTGGATGTCCTGGGTTCAAATCCCAGCTGCCCCATCCCTTATTTGGGATAATGCTATCATATATCCACACACACAAATATGTCTCATAACACAAAAAGCCAGTCCGCCCTTGAATATTTAATGACGTATGGCTGGGCCATTTTGGTCATTGTCATCGTCGCAGGAGTCTTATACAGTCTAGGAATATTCTCACCGGGCTCATCTTGCTAAAGCACATGGGTTTTTCGCGCTCACACTTATAATTTAAAACTCTCTACTCCAGAATAACTAGGGTACGACATGCTTATTGTTAGATTTGACCACGTAGAAATCGGGACGGGGTTTATGGTGATCGTACTGCCAGATATTTGAATATTACCGTACATGATATCTAAAATATCCCCTTTTGAGATTGTTGCAGGGCCAGAACTCGCAAAAAATATCACGTAGCCTAGTCCGGCATTACTTGAAACCCAAACCACGGGGTGGCCAGAGCTCTTTGACTGCACACCTTGATTGCTGGCCCAAGATATCGTGTAGCTTCCGGCTAGTTCTGAGGTTTTGATAGAATTCATATACATGGAGATGTGATCTTCATCCATCGATGTAGGATTGATAAAGGTAACCACTAAATTGACGCCTGCAGTAACTGAACTTGAGCCAGTGTCATTCCCATTCGACGAGAATGTCATATTCAGGGGGCTGCCACCCAATCCGCCACCATGGCCGGCTAAGAAATAGATGGATAGGGACACGGCTACGATGATGACTGCAGCTACTGGCAAATACACTGTTTTAATATCCATACTTTATTCTTTTGATCTCATAGTTTTAAGGATTGTAGCCGGAGTATTTGGCCGCATAATCCGCTATGACGGGGATTTCTGTATCCTCGCCGTAATACGCTTTTACTGCGATGTACATTCCATAGATAAAGATTAGGAAGACCACGGGCGAACCAAGAAAAGGCACAAAGACCAAAATAAAATCCAAAACTATGGCGATAATTCCCAGGAATATGGCTTGCAATGAATGAAATTTCAGTCGCTTGTCCTTTTGGCCAGCCGTAAAAAACATGATTATGCCACTGAGCCACATAAAAAGATATACAAAAATATACGCGATATTTTTTTTCTCTTTCTCCATAATATCTATAATTTATGCGGTTATTTAAATGTATACTTTTCACTAAATAGCATTATCTCCCCATCCCTTATTCGGGATATAGATGTCAAAGACAGACATAAGAATCAGCAGACGCTTAATTCCCCCTTTAGAATTCTATCGGTTATTTCAGGTAACGATGCCAGATTATCGCTTATGAACGCTATAAGCGCGGTTTTCTCATTGCCGTCGA
>JAJZYL010000119.1 GCA_021798095.1 archaeon
GCCCGTGAGTCATATGCTGAATCACCAAAGACCCTGCTTATCCTTCCCACGGTATCCTTTGCGCCATCCACAAGCTTGCCGAACTCCTTTCCATCTGAATCATGCTCGTCAGTCACCTGAACGCTGGTTATGAGGTGATTGGATATATCACATGTTATATGCGGCTTTACCCATCCCCTCCTGACAGCCCACTTCTGCCTCATCCATCCACCCCTGTTGAAAGCCTTAATTCCAGTTGAATCTATTGCTATATCAACCGGCACATCCCTGTCATATTTCACACCAAGGGGCACGTTTAGCTCCTTCTGCCTGCGGCAGATCTGGGTATATGACGGTATCCTTGCTCCCCATATTCCGCCGAGCATCCTTGCAAACCCTTCAGTCTGCCTGTAGGGCAGGCCAAAGTATTCCCTGATAGCAAGCATTATGAGCATCAGCGCATCAGGATAGCTGTACGGTCTCCCCCTCTTATCCCTGTTCATGCGCTTAAGCTGCTTCTCCTGGTCAACCAACAGGTCGGTGTTGACAAAAACGTCAACTATTTCATTCACCAGCTTCTTATTGTATTCTGGCCAGTTTGCCATAATTGATTTTATGCAACCTGCTTAAATTACTATGAAGTCAAAAATGTTATGCAACGTTATCAAAATTGTGCAACAAAGGAACATCTGGGAAAAATTTATAAACGCCAGAGATAATGGCTAACACATTTACTTAAGGTGAATAGAAATATGTCAAACCAAACCGTTATACCCGCTATGACCTCATCAGGTCAACCCGTATTAATATTGAAAGAAGGAACGCAGGAAAGCAGGGGTAAGGAGGCACAGAAGAACAACTTTACTGCGGCTGAATTAGTGGCCGACATAATAAAGACGAGCCTTGGCCCACGTGGCATGGATAAGATGCTAGTTGACAGCCTCGGGGATGTAACTGTGACAAATGATGGGGCTACAATACTTAAGGAGATAGATGTGCAGCACCCGGCTGCAAAGATGATGGTGGAAATATCAAAGGCAGTTGATAATGAAGTGGGCGACGGAACAACCAGCACGGTAGTGTTCGCTGGGGCGCTGCTCGAAAAGGCACAGGAGTTGATCGATAAGGAGGTCCACCCAACGATTATAATAGATGGATACATGAAGGCCGCCCGGAAAACGGTCGAAATTCTGAACAAGATAGCCGTTAAGGTCGATCCCAAGGACACGGAAGTCCTCAGGCGTATTGCAAAGACGACGTTGAACACAAAGATGGTTACCAAGGACTCAAACTACCTGATACCACTTGTTGTAGATGCCGTTAGCAAGGTGGTTGATAAGGTCAATGGCAATTATAAGGTGGACATCGACAACGTAAAGGTGGAGAAGAAGCCCGGTGGTTCGGTTGTCGACACCCAACTGATAAGCGGAGTTGTTGTGGACAAGGAAGTGGTGCATGCAGGCATGCCAAGGAAGGTGGTAAACGCCAAGATAGCGCTTCTAAATGCTCCATTGGAAATCGAGAAGACCGAGTTCGACGAAAAGATAAACATAACCGACCCGACCCAGATGAAGGGCTTTCTTGATGAAGAGGCAAGAATATTAAAGGAAATGGTTACCAAGATTAAGGCGATAGGCGCCACAGTTGTGCTGTGTCAGAAGGGTATAGACGATGTGGCTCAACATTATCTAGCCAAGGAGGGAATATTAGCGGTCAGGAGGATAAAGATGAGCGACATGGACAAGCTGGCGAGGGCAACTGGAGGTCGAGTGGTAACTGGCGTTGAGGACCTTACCGCATCTGACCTGGGTGACGCAGCATTGGTGGAAGAGAGAAAGATAGAAGAGGATAAATGGGTCTTCATAGAAGGCTGCAAGAACCCACGCGCCGTTACCCTGCTTGTTAGAGGCGGGGGGCAAAGGATAGTTGACGAGGCTGAAAGGTCCATTCATGACGCAATAATGACAGTCAAGGACACCATAGAAAGGCCGCTTGTTGTAGCGGGAGGAGGTGCAGCTGAAATGGAGATCGTGACACAGTTAAAGAAATGGGCTGCGACGCTGGAAGGAAGAGTTCAGTTGGCAGCGCTCAAGTTCGTAGATGCACTGGAAAGCCTGCCGCTTACGCTGGCTGAAAATGCGGGCCTCAACGTAATAGATATATCGTCAGAGTTGGAATCTGAACACGAAAATGGTAAGATTTGGGCAGGTATAGATGTAATGAACGGCAAAATAGCAGACATGTACAAGCTGAACATAATAGAACCATCTTCAGTAAAGGAGGAAGTGATCAAGGCGGCGACGGAGGCTGCAAGCATGATAATCAAGATAGATAACACCATTTCTTCAAGCAAGCCCTCGGCAGGGGGAAGGGGCGGAGCAGGTGGTGAGGCGCCACCGCCATCTGATTAGGTTCAACTCCTTCCTTTTTAATATAATAAATTTAACCTATTTTATTTTAAGAACCTATTTTCAAAATCTTCAAGTGCTGATTCCATTGATACAGGGTTGATTGTATTCTTAAAGCCATAGTTTATTATCTGGTCGACGGCACCAGCCTTCCCTTCTTCCATTGCACCGTCTACGGCCCTTATTACATCTAGGAGGGTGTTTGTAGCGTTAACACCATCAAAGGTCTTGTACTCACCATCAAGCGTGAATTTTACACCCATGGGTCCCTCGATTTCTAAGTATAGGTTGCTGACCCTGCCATCCTTTAGGAATGGGATATAGTCTGTGGTGCCTGTTACTACCTGGGTATCCTGATCCTCCTGATTGACGGCGTTGGACTTGATTCCCTTTTTTATTTCCCTTATGCTCTCATCCAATGTGTTGAGGGTCTCCCTTGAGCCACCAACATCAAGCTGGTAGGATTTAGTCACGTGTCCACCCCATCTTCGGAAGGCGTGTAATAACGTCCTGTGCAACCAAGTCCCACCGAGTTGGCTCTGAAGGTCATCGCCTATTATAACCCTACCCTTCTGCTTGAATTCATCAACCAGCTTCTTATCGCTGACCACGGATGCAGGTGTACAGTTTATATATGATGCATCAACTTCCAATGCGATCTCCGCTAGGCGCTTGCTGGTCCTTTGCAGGCCGGCGCTTATTAGGTTCACAATTACACTTGGGTGTTCGGCAGTCAATTCATCGATAAGGGCCCGCTCAGATATTTTGACCGGATTAATCAATTTTTTTATTTCTCTTCCCAAGTCATCCAGTAAAATCGAACCTTTAACTCGTATTTCTGGAACCTGAACTTTGAAACTTGTTTCATATTCTATAACCGAACGCAGGCTTTGACCCACCTTTTTTTCATCCAAATCAAACGCACTCACAACTTCTATATCCCCGATAGAATGGCCTGCTACTAATGTATGCCATGGTTTAACCCCTTTTTGATAGATACCTCGACATAAATATGAAGCTGAATTGCCGGTTCCGAAAATGGCTATCTTAATTTTTCCCAAACGCCGTCCTTTTAGGTTAATATAGATTGGCTATTATATTTTTCACATTAACTCAAGAAAAACTTGAGAGTCCACGAAAATCGCTCTATAGTAATCCTTATGGTCTTCTTTCCATTCAGCGCTTCCTCTATTTGTCCTCCAATATTCTATGCTTAAATTATCTGGGGGAACGGATAGCTTTGAGTTAGCCGATGGTAATATTCGGAGAGAGCTTCGCCGGGCCTAGCTAAGCGAACCTTTTAAGATAAAGAACCTGATAGCACCTTTAGAAACATTCTGTAGTATTTGGAGCACCCAGCTTATAGGGAGGCCAATGAGAAAGTGTAGGGATGTAATTATGCACTTACGATTATTTAAGCAGAAAGCCTACGGCTTAAGCCGTAGGATGAATGCGAAACCTATATATGTATCGCAATGGCATTAAGATTCAGGCACGAAACTACTCCTGTGGAAACATGAGAAAGTCGTGC
>JAJZYL010000120.1 GCA_021798095.1 archaeon
TTCCCAACCCCCTTACCGCCTCATAGATCGATTGAACTGTTTCGTCATCCGTTTCCTCCCCCCTTATCACCTCGACCAGCTTAATGATCACGGGCGGATTGAAAAAATGCACGCCTAGGAATCTGGATGGGTTTGAAACGCCCTTTGAGAGTTCCGTTATCCTTATGTTTGAAGTGTTCGAGCCTATTATGGCATCCGGCCTAGCATGGGAACTCACTTCCCTGAACACCGAGCTCTTGATCTCCATTTTTTCGGGCACGGCTTCAATTATAAGGTCCGCATCAGCAACACCATCCTTTATCTCCGTAAACGTCTTGATTCCAGAAACTATTTCCTGCGCCCTTGCTTCGGTCATCGTGCCCTTTCTGACAAACCTTTCAAGGCTTTCCCTTATCCCAAGGAGCGCGTTGTTCAGGGCCTTTTCGCTTACATCTATGAGGGTGACCGACCGGCCGCTAATGGCAAATAGCTCAGCTATGCCGTGGCCCATTTCCCCGGCTCCTATCACCGCCACTTTTTTTATTTCCAAAACGTTTCACTGGGTCGCCTTTTTAACGACGGAGACCAGCTTCTGAGAAAGGAAAAGGTCACCTGAAACCTTCAGCTTGCCCATAAGGAAAGCCCTAACGGCGTCAGCCTTGCCGGTCATCACATCGCTCAGGATGCCATCGTCCGCGGAAATGACCGCGTCCTGCCTTTGGCCTGTACCCTTTAGCAGTTCGGCCGAACCATCGTCCTTAAAATTAACATAGTATTCCTGGCCGCTGTTGGGCTTGAACTGAAACGATTTCCCCGAAAACTGCCTTAGCTCTTGCTTGAGCTTCTCGCTTGAGTTTAGCCTGCTAACAACGCCTTCGAAGACATCATATGAGCTCATTTTTTAAATAATATAACATGGGCTCTTATAAATATTATCATGCGCCCGCCCAACGCCGGTACATGCGTGTATATCCTGTAGGAGGGCATGGCTGCATTTACCGAGCGCTACTTAGGAGGCTTCAAGGTCCTTTGAAACCATTTTGAGCAGGCTCCTGAACACCGTAAGCCTCTGAATATCGTTGGCCCCTTCGTAAATCGTGGTTATTATCGAATCCCTCAGTAACCTTTCAACCCCCGTGCGGTGGTCAACCCCAGCACCTCCGTGGACCTTTATGGCAGCTGATGCGACCTTTTCAGCGGTTTCAGTGGAATAGGTCTTTGCGATCGAAGATGCCATGTAGAATTCAGGGCGCTTCTGGTCGGCCAGATATGCTGCCCAGTATGTCAGCAGCCTGGAGGCTTCCAGGTCCATTAGCATGTCGGATATCTTGAATGCTATTCCCTCAAACGAAGCTAGCTCCTTATCGAACGCCTTCCTCTGAACGGAGTAATTAAACGCCATCTCAAATGCCGCTTGAGCTATTCCCACCGCCTGAGCGCCTATCAGTATCCTGGAGTAATCATATGCAGTGACGATCACTTTGAACCCGTCACCTGCCCTTCCAACCAGATTGGCATCGGGCACAAAGACATCATCCAGTAGAACCTCGTTTGGCTGCTCGCCTCTCAGGCCTATTACGTCAAATTTCTGCCCTATATTAAATCCATCTGATCCCTTTTCAACTATGAACGTGGATAAGCCCCTCCACCTTGCTTGGGGGTCCATCGGCGATGTCCTAGCGGATACGATAAAATAATCGGCCCTGTCGGCGTTTGTAATAAACGCCTTTCTCCCGTTGATTATCCATCCGCCTTCCACCTTCCTTGCAGCGGTCTTTATCCCTGCCACATCGCTTCCGACACCAGGCTCAGTGCTGGCGTGGGCAGCAAGCGCCCTGCCTGCGGCAACTGGCACAACATATTTCGACTTTTGCTCCTCCGTGCCAAATAACATTAGGGGGTCAACGAACAGGTGATTGACCAGCAGCAAGGTTCCAAACGAGGGGAGCACCCTAGAGACCTCTTCTGCCATGATGGCCAGCATCCTCATATCGCCCCCCTGCCCACCATACTCCTGAGGAACGCCAATTCCTATTAGGCCCAAGTCCTTTGCTTTGTCTATCACCGCCTGCGGTATTACGTTCGTCCTTTCGACTTCCATGATTATGGGGCTCAGGCTTTCTTCAGAGAACTGCCTTACGGATTTCCTGAAGAGGTCATGTTCTTGCCCCATATCTATCTTAAAGTCGTTCACATCGCCGAATGGAAACAATCTTTGGTCAATGGCTAAGTTATAGCCGTCAGTATAAAAATTTTTAAAGTCGTGCTTGCGTATCCAATTGTCTAAATGATTTCGGTTTGGCCGCTCCCCTTCTCCTTGAAATAGGTAGTGACATTCGCAGTGATATAATAGCCCATCCTCATCGGTCTACTATACAATTAGCTGGATAACATCAAAGCATTTTTTAACCTTAACTGCTCATTTTTTAGCCCTGTTCAATTGAGCGTTAATCGTGTTATGGATGCGGTGGATCGGTTGATGGGTTGGCATAAGTATTAGAGAACAGCTCATAAATATCATTTCTACATCATCTGATCGATAATATGTGTGGGCTAGCAATATGAAATGTGCCGTCAATAACATAATAATAGGCAAAATAATGACTGAACATCATCTATTGGTGTGCGCCATCTGAGTTCGCAAGATACTTCTCAGTAGAATAAAATGAAAAATTCTCCATGGGTGTTTTGACTGTATATCGCAATACTACATGATCAGGATAAGGGGGGCCAAGTGGGAGGACATTGGGTTATGTTAAGAGCCCGATGCAAGCATTTCGTAACGGCGTAATTATGCCAAAAATCATGAGCTAGAACGCCTCTGGGATAGCATATATGGATCCTTCCTTGCTCAGAGGGCTTCTGTGGGCTGATAATGGAAATGGTTTTTAAGGTTTGATGGGCCATGGAGAATGAGGAAAATGCCAAGGGCGGCGCGGACAAAAATGAAGTCCTTCGGAAGCAGCATGAGGATGGCTCACGATTCATCCGACTTCTATTCTAGAAGGATGTATGCCTCGGCCGATCGAACGGAGGTTAACGAAATCAGGGAAAATTCGGTTCAAGGGGATGTCGTTGACAGGGTCTTTTGCAGGTCAAGCAAACACATGGCGGAATTGCCCGATGATTGCGTCCATCTGATGGTTACTTCACCGCCCTATAACGTCGGAAAGGATTACGATCAGGACCTTTCCCTGGTGGAATACAGGAGGCTCTTAAATGACGTTTTCAGGGAAGTGTATCGCGTCCTGGTGGTCGGCGGCAGGGCGTGCATCAACATCGCCAATCTCGGAAGAAAGCCGTATATCCCGCTTCATAGTTTCGTAATCGAGGATATACTAAAACTGGGATTTTTCATGCGCGGCGAAATAATCTGGGATAAGGGCTCAAGCGCTGGCACATCGATGGCGTGGGGGAGCTGGTTATCCGCCGCAAACCCCACCCTCAGGGATACGCACGAATATATCCTGGTGTTTTCAAAGGGGAACAGCGGCCGGTTAAGGGCGGAGGGCAAAAGGAGCACGATCACGAAGGAAGAATTCATGGAGTTCACAAAGAGCGTCTGGAGGTTTCCGGCCGAACAGGCAAGGGCGGTTAACCATCCAGCCCCCTTTCCAGTTGAGCTGCCGGAAAGGCTGATCAAGCTTTATACGTTTGAAGGGGATGTCGTATTAGACCCATTCATGGGCTCCGGCACGACCGCCGTCGCCGCCCTGGCAAATAACAGGCACTTTATAGGCTACGATACCAATGAAAAATATTGCCGGATAGCTGAGAAGCGGATAAAGGAAGTGACATCCTCCCACGGCTAAAGCCTGTGGGCTTCCCTGAAGGCTATCCCCCTTGCGGGTTCGTCGGCCAGCAGGGAACTTGTTTCCTGTTTCAACGA
>JAJZYL010000121.1 GCA_021798095.1 archaeon
AGAGCTTGTCTCACGAACTTCCCCAGGACAGTTCCATCTACAGGTGAAATGACCTTTGATTGAACGCCATCGCCGTCTCTCCAAACGCCATTTATATACATCATTTCCCTATTGCTCATAATTTTGTAAGACGGGAATATCGTTTAAAAACATTCCCATTAAGAAGACGAAGATGATCTCCTGCCGTCATTTATCTGCATCAACTACGCCATAGGCATGAGGACCCACCTTGATCATCACATTGCGGAAGAATACGCTAGCCGTTTATAATTGCTTAATGAAAAACAATAATTTCCAGCTTAGGAAGCCGTGCAAAAAAAGGACAATATACATATAAGGCTAAACGCCGAACTGAACCCATGATAAGCACAAAGATGAGCGTAGCTATAGTAACGAAGGACGTAAAGCAATCCAGGGCATTCTACGAAAAGCTGGGCTTCCTCTCAGATGGTGAGGACCACTGGATTACAGTCCGGCCGAAGGGCGCGGAGTGGAGGATCCACCTTTGCCAGTCTGATAGGCACGAGCCAGAGAAGGGAAACACCGGCATAGCCCTGTACTGCGATGACCTTGAATCCACGTTCAGGCAACTGAAGGCCAAGGGGGTCACATTTTCAAGCGATGAGATAATCAAGGCCCCATGGGGGGAATATGCGATGATCAAGGACCCGGATGAAAATGAAGTGTGGTTGATGGCTGGAGAACCATAGGTACTAACTTTTCTTTTCCTTTAACCTTCATGAGTAGAAGGTTTATCGTCCACGGACCTGTGGTGGGCCTTTGAGCTCCCATGGCGTATCATGCAGAGGGCGAAACCTTAGATCCTACTGATGCATTATGCGACGACGTAGCTATCAAGGGCTGCATGGGGCCTCTTCTATTTTAACGCCTTAAACACCGGTAGTTATATAACCGGAGCCTGCATAGGGAAGATCGTAATGGAAATATCGTTCCTTGGACGTTGTTGGGCGGTGTAACGATTTGCGGGCTAGTCGCCACCTGTGCATGCAGGTGGCTGGCATAACCAGGGGTTTGAGAAAGTGGATAGCCATCACGGTGATCATAGCCCTGTTAATCATCTCCGTGTCACAGCCCTACGGCCTTGCGATTAAAAATCCCTCACAGGTGACGCCGGGCACCACCAAGATAACAGATGATGCCTTGATAAAGGGGGCTGGCGCTTCTTCCGCCCTGTCAATGCCCTCGGTCTATCCCCTGGCGCTTCTCCCACTGCAGACCGAAGGCCATAAGCTTGTTGAGCAGCTTCAGTCTACAATCGTCCCTTCCCCAAGCTACGACGAGCAGCTGGGCGAAACCTTCACCCAAGATGTCTCCGTCATCGCGTTCAACGTTACGGCCGTAGCACAGGCTGGTGGATATGGGTATGGGCCCGCATACCTTCTGGCTGGACTTTCCAGCACTGGATACTGGTACGAGGTGGGCATCTCCTTTAACTGGCCCAACAGCGGTGGAGGCTACAATACCGGATTTAACATGAATTATGAAGTATTTGATCCAAATGGGAACTCGGTCTATCCAACAACAGGAGGGGGAGGGCTGACCGCACTCTCTGGCCCCGTCAATCCCGGTGACAGGGTCCTCCTCGACCTGTATTTTTCTCCAATCCTTGATGCGGTCGTCATGTACGTGTATGATTGGAATACGGGAGCTTCGGCCCTTGAGACATATAGCACGGAGGGCGCAACTTACTTTGTGGGTCTGCCGTTCAGCATCGCAAATTCGAATGGCTTTTTCACAGGCCTAATGACAGAATGGTACCACGTCTTCCCGTATTTCGGAAACGAACAGGATGTAACATACTCAGAAAGCGGGTTTAGCTTATCCTCAGCCTGGCTCTGGGTCAATGAATTCAACGCGGTTGACGGACAGGGCCTTTTCACCAATGCAACCAGCCAACCGATAACCCTGTCATCGGAGCTCCATCCGTTCTTCTCCTTCGGCGCATCCGTATATGCGAGCTCTTATTCGTTCGTTTCGGGCCTGATACCAGTGTCGTTTATATCCTTCTCCTCAAACCCAATAACAACGGACGCTGGCCTGATGGTTACTGCACACATAAACCTGACCATCGACGGTGGGGTGCCACCCTATACATACGCCATCTATCTTGGCAATGGGACAGAGGTATACAACGTTACAAGCACCTCATCGGTTCTGATAAGATCTCAGAACCTGGGGAAATTTTCGCCGGGAATTTACTCCTATTATGTCGGAGTGGTCAGCACTGGAGGGGAGACCGTCTACGATTCAACCCAGGTGCCGATCATAGCGAACGAGGATCCAACGGTCAGTACGGTGGCTTCAACTGGGGCAACCGACCAGGGGATCCCCATTTCGTTCATTGGAATAGTTTCAGGAGGGACGCCGCCGTATACGTACTCCTGGTATGTCAATGGCTCGGAGGTTGGGGGCGGCAGCTCCTTCTTGTTCGATCCAGCGAGCCCCGGCTCGTATGTAATCCGGGAATCGGTAACCGATTCGGCCGGCTTTGTTGCTAATTCAACCCAGAGCTCAGTAGTTGTCAATCCGGACCCCGTGGTGAATTTCTCCATCGTATCGTCGTCCAACAACTTCTTCTATGAAGGAAATCTGATCTCCCTGAGCGCGCACGAAAGCTATGGAACACAGCCATTTACATATACTTGGTACCTGGATGGTGTTCCAATTTCGCATGACAGTGATTATAACCTGACCCTGGCGGCCATGGGAAACTATGTAATGGTCGGGAGGGTGGAAGACGCAGCGGGCTATACTGTTGCGAGTCAGCTGACGGTTGTGACCTTTTCATACAACTACACCAATATAGCTATAACGGCCGCCATAGTGGCAGCTGCACTGATCGCCCTGTACGCGTTGATAAGAAGGAGGAAGAAGGGCAGGTCGACATCCAAAGGGGTACCTGTCTCCGTACAAAGCCCAGGCATGAGGCCTGGCATATATTAGAAAAGCGAACTCACGATCAATTGTTATATTACGAGGATATGGTTTAACCTAATTTGCTGTGTCAAAAGGAAGTCACTTTATAGGTCAAAAACGTAGAATATATTTATTATATAATTAAAATCTTTATACAATTTATAATGTATATCATGGATAGTATTGTTTATAGCGATATCGCCTTGAATATTTAGAAAACGTATAAATACTCATTCATAACTAAATTTACCGATGCAAGAAAGCAGTAATGCAACTGCCAAATATCCCTGGTTGAAATACACACTAGCTTGGAATCCTAGAAAATCTACAATCAGCGACATGGCCCTGTATATATCGCAGATCGCATTCCAGACCGTTTTAGCCTACCTGAGCGTATTCCTCCTTGGACCTCTCAGTTATTCCGGAATATCCCTGTTTTATTTCGTCTATCCCTTCATGCTGGTCTTTACAATGTGGTGGGGCTTCTGGGGAGCTCTGGGTTCATATGTAGGAACTGTAATTGGTTCAGGGCTGCTCGCGGGCCTGGGGTTAGTTCCGGCGTTATTGGACGGATTTGCTGATTTAATTCCAGCCCTGCTTGTCTTCATAGTTTATCGTGGAATAATGGCAAAATATGGATATGATCCATTATGGCGGGATCTAGTTTTCAAGGTGGTGGATGGAGTTAAGGCAAAACGGGCTTCCGCGTGGATGTGGTTCATCCTGTTCAATGGGGTAGCGTTTAACCTGGTGGCAACTGAAATAGCAATGAGCGTATTCTTCGGCTTTGGGCTGATCCCTCCAGCGGCATATTGGTTCTGGTGGGTCGGGTTCTTCCTATCGGACATAATACCGACAGTTCTAATAGCCCCAATCTTGATTCCAGGATT
>JAJZYL010000122.1 GCA_021798095.1 archaeon
TGCATTCATATCCGTGACCGTTCCAGACGCCCCTGTGAAGCAGGTCTCCAGCTACATCGGCGTAGATAGGAACGCTACCGGGCATATTGCCGTGGTCTCCGTTCCTCAGACCGGAAAGGTCTACAAGTTGGGCAAGAAGGCCCAGCATACCCACAAGAGGTATCATGAAATGCGAAGGAAGTTTCAAAAGGAGGGTAAAAACGGGCTGGTCAAGAAGGTTAAGCACAGAGAGTCGAATATAGTTAAAGACCTTAATCATAAGGTTTCAAAGAAGATTGTAGAGATAGCCGAGCAGACCAACTCCGGAATCAAGCTTGAGCAACTGAATGGAATCAGAAACAATAGGAAACATTCAAGGGGGTTTAACTATAGCCTTCACAGTTGGTCCTTCTACCAACTCCAGATTTTCATTGAATACAAGGCCAGGATGCTGGGCATTCCGATTGTCTATGTGGATCCGAAAAACACGTCGAAGGAGTGTTCTCGGTGTGGAAGCATAGGGACGAGGACAGGAAAGAAATTCGTGTGCCAGTCGTGTGGCCACGTTGAGCATGCCGACGCAAATGCGGGATTCAATATCGCATTGCAACAGGGCATAGTTCAATCCATCGCAGACAGGGATGCGATGGAGGGGAGCACTGATACCCCTAGAGAGGCAACTCTATGAACGCTGGAGACCTCAGAACTCCACAAGCTTTAGCTGTGGGAGTATGTCAGGTTCCATGCGGGGAAATGCCCCTTCGCCTTGCTTATATCCGAGATATACCATATGTGATCTCCTTCCCTGGCCGGCCCGTGAGAATATCTGATGCGCCTCCCGGTTATCTCCTCTATGAGGTCTATCGCCTCCAGAAGGGATATTGAATTGGCCCTCGATCCCCCTATGTTGTACGCCTCCCCTGGCCTGGGGTTCCTGAAAAATTCGAAAAAGAGGGCGGCTAGGTCCCTGGCATGTATCACATCCCTTACCTGATACCCGCCATAGCCGTAGATCGTAAGCGGCTCATCGGACAGCGCCTTCTTCATGAAGAAGGGTTCCCAGTTATGCTGTTCTACGGCCATCGCCGCCCCGCCGGTTATGCATCCCATCCTGAAGACGCCGGCCCTTAGGCCGAACAGCCTCGCGTACTCCTGCACGTAGAGGTCCGCGCTGGCCTTGGAGACGCCGAAGGGCGTATGGAGGACGCCGTCAATCCTCAGCCCCTCGTTGAAGCCGTCATATAACTTCGGATCGTTTGGCTCATACCTCTTATCCTTCACCTGATAGGAAAAGTAGTTTGGTGCGTCTCCATATACCTTGTTTGTAGAGGTGTATATGAACACGGCATCAGGTGCGGTGCGCCTAGCTGCCTACAGCATTTTTAGGGTGCCCATGGCGTTGATCTCGAAGTCCTCCATGGGGATCTCTATTGAACGTGGGTGGGAGGGCTGCGCTGCCGTGTGTACTATGAGATCTACACCTTTCATCAGCTCATTCACCTTATCGTCCCTTATGGGTCGATCGACGGCAGGAACCAGGCTCTAAGGGAGCTGTACATGGAAGTGGGCGCTAGGTGAAGCAGAATCCAAAGGGCGCTTCTATCCGATAGTCGCGACTACGGGCAAGTTATCAGCTAATGATGCGACGCAGTTCAGCCTGATGGAGGGTTCGAACCCCAGTTCAATTTTCGGGGGATATGAAAACAATATGACATCACGGTAATCAGATTAGAGCGCGCTGTCATCCCTTCTATTATGCGTTCACCGTTCAGCACACAGAGCATCCTTCCCTCCTGATGTTTCATTATCGTGACTATTTCGTCGACCGTGTTCACAGCAGTACGTCACACCATCGGTTTTTTAAATGCCGCACGCCCTGCCAAGTGTAAAATATCATTATAGTTACCCCTGATAATATGCCTCAATGACCCTTGCAGAGCCCTGTTTCCTTAAATCGTGTGTGATCCTTCTTCATATGCCCGATCATCATAATGCCCAGCCCTTCTCGCCCCAGCCGTACTTTAGAGCGCCCTAGCCCTTGGACGCCGCTGGGAAAGGCGCTGCAGGGATCACAGCCTCCGCAGCTCATCCAGAAAGGCCGGCTTCCTAGCGTGCCTCTCCTTGAGCCGGCGCAGTAGCAGGTTAAATTCCGCTTTAAACCCTTTTATGCCCTTCATCATCTTGAGCTCCCTGACGACCTGCCGATAGTGGTCCCTGCCCATTCCGCCTTCCGCGTAGCGCGGCACCAGCTCCTCGTATGCGTGAAAGTACTCCCGAGGGTACCTCCCTGACAGCTGCCCGTAGTAACGATCGAGGGTGCCCAGGCTCTTGCTCGACAGCACCAGCTCCAGCGCCCTATCGTACATCCCCTCCCTCAGGCACATCTCGATGACCGTGCTCGTTCCCGCATCGTGCCGCTCATCGGCTGACAAAAGGTGATCCATCATATCCCTCAGGGTGCCGCCCCAGTCGGGCCCGGCCGCCCGTTTAAGCCTGTCGTAGTGCTTCCAGTCCCTTTCCTTGTAAAAGAGGGCCATCAGGTTCTCCCTGTATTTCTCCGGGTCGTTCTCCTCATAGAACCCGTCCAGGAAATGGCGAAGCTCCAGGGTGAGGTGAGGCGGGAAGAGCTTGAGCCCTTCTTCGGCTACCCTCACAGCATCCTCCTTTTTCCCGTCCTTATCTAGCCTCCCCACGTAGAGGACGCAGAAGGTTTCGTCATCGCGATAATGGCGCCGGAACAGGTCGTATAGCTCCGCGGTGCTCCTCTCGTCGCCCAACCTGTCCAGAACGTACGCGTGCATCAGGAGGTGCTGTTCTGCCTCGTAGTGCTTTGACCAGTCAACCTTCGGATCTGGGACTATGCTGGGGAGATGAGGCCCGAGGAGGCCCTTCCAGTATAACAGGTCCTCCCTTGTGGTGCATGTGCTCTCCAGTGCGGCCTCGTAGTTTTCCTGAAAGTAGTCCGGGTCCCGGGCTATGTACTTCCTGAAAAAATACTCGATGTACGGCGCCTTATTCTTATGGTCCAGCGATGCCCCGCTGATGGCCGATGCGAACCCATCCAGCGCTGACTGAAACTCCCCGCCGTAGTAGCCATCCGAATCATCCACCACGTCCATGTTTTCGGCTATCACTTCGGAGAGAGCCTGATATACCCTGGCGGCCTCCACGAAGTTCCCCCTCTCGGCGTGGCGCTTTGCCAGCTCAAAGAAGGGGGAGAAGTCGACTTCCGTGCCGTATTCGATCGCCCCATATCTGCCCATGGCGGCCTCATAGAGCCGTGCCACCTCCTTCCTGTAGTCCGAAACGCTCCTGCCCCCCATCCCCCCTTCACCGTCCATGTAGATGAGGAACCGGTCCCTGAGGGCTTCATCACGGTCGAACTCTCGCTCCAAGAAATCCTTGAGCCGTCGCCCCGTAGAGCGCTCGAACGCCTCCTTCAGCCTGCCCTGATCGCCCCTGGTGCTCTCCTCGATGCCAGCCCGATCCTTCGAAATGGCGAGCAGCGTGGCCACTATGTGCTTGCAGTAACCTTCGAAGTCGTAGGGGCAGGTGCACGTCCCTTCGATCTTTTCGCCCAGCCTGACCTCGACCCGATACGTCCTGGTCCCGTGGACTAAGGACGTGGCCCTTTCGCCGGAAAGCCTGATGTCATGAACCCTCCCCTCCTTGTAGTATTCGACGCCTCGCTTGAACGACTCCTCCGTGCACAGCTCCCTTATCCTTTCCGCCGTCGGGTTCATAGCACATGCCTTTTATCGAGCCCTGTTCTTATCCGTTGCTCTTGGCGCAACGGGATGTCGTGCCCCAGAATTAATCATATGTGAACGGAAAGGATAAACGAA
>JAJZYL010000123.1 GCA_021798095.1 archaeon
GCTTCTGGGCGGCTCTTCGTAATTGCCCTTGCACATCGCATCGACGGCTATCACATATATCGATGACGTCGCCGCGTTGATGGTCACGCGCACGGACTCGGGCTGCGTCACCCACTCGTTTTTCCTCACGACTTCGCTTACGGCTGCGAGCACCCTATCTGGGTCCAGCGCCGCAGGTATCTCGTATTTCGTCCTTACCCATCGTTCCTTGAGATCATGTGAAACTATTGCGGCCTGAACCATCAAGCTGTTAGGGATCTTCATGAGCGGGGAGTCGTCCAGCTGTATAGTCGTATAAGTAAGCCCGATATCCTTAACGGTTCCGCTGTATCCGGGTATTATGTACTCATGAGAGTAGAACTTGGGGGGGTATACGGGGGCTATCATCCCGAACTGCCACTCGGTAAAGGTGACCCGGTCGCTCACTTGATATGGCCTGGCCAGTATTATCATGATCCCGGCCATGATGTTTGAAAGTACGGTCTGCCCTGCCAGCCCTAGCACAAGGCCTGCGAAGGTACCGCCGGCAAGGAGTTCGGTCCCGTTCATGCCGACTATGGCCAAGAGGACCAGCGCCAGCGTTATGTAGGCAACGAACCTGTAAATCACCACCACTGTATTCCCGTGTTTCTTCCCCAGTATCTTCGCCGATACCGAGCCGATTTCCCTGCCCAGGAAGGTTATTGCGACTATGCCGAGCGCCGCGGCCACGACCAGCTTTATGATGGTTGATGAAGTAATCGACACAATTCTCAGGTCAAATAGCAGATAGTAGAGGCCGGCGCCTACGCCTATGATCAGAACGATGAAGAGCGCCGAGTACACGACCAGCCTTCCATACTTCTCGTTTTCATCCATTTAGTTTCATTCCCCCCATTACTATTTATCCATTTCCAAAGCTAGCGCCAACGTGTGATGCGCGGCATGGGCTGGCGCCTGCCTGAACGAAGCTGGTGTCACCGCCCCTCCATCAGCGATTCATTGAGCCCCTTCACAGCGTCGGGGTCCACCACCCCGTAGATCATGACCTGCGCTCCGTCGAGCAGCACCGCCGGCAGCCTTGCTATCCCCGCTGGAATATCCACGCTAGTGATGCGCGCATCCGACTCCGTTTCCAGCGGCTTCTCACAGGAATGGCTGCTACATATGAAATGATACACCCTTCGGATGGAACGGCCGCCAAACCCGCCGGCCCTCCCGCCGGCGGCCCCACCGGCCTCCTCAATCAGCATGATGTACAGCTCGTTCCGCCCACCTGAAGCAAGGTCCACGTAATCAGCTGATACCACCAGCTTCCTTGCTGGGTCCCTGAGCATAGCGTCCAGTTCTTCAATGGCACCCATAATATACGGTCTTTCCCTATCATTAATTAACCATTCTGCGAAGTTGGCCAACCGAATGGACCTTTACAGGCCTGACGATTTAACCCGGCCTAGATGATGCCTAAAGGAATGAGCTTCCAAATTTATGGGCGCAGTACCTTAGAAACTAGCATGGTATATTAATTAACGGGATAGATTCATATGATGCTGGATACCCAAATATGGCTTCGGTGTTGAGCTAACTCGATACAACGTCCTCTTATGCTAAGGCATGCCAGAAGATGTCACTCGTAGCTCTCCTCACCGTGCTGAGTGATATCCAATCCCTCCTCCTCTTCAGGACTCACCCTTAATGGCGTGATCAAATTGGTTAACCTGAGAAGGGCATACGCGCCCACGAACTAAAATGTTCCAACCACCAACAACCCAAGCGCCTGCAGCAGGAACTGATGTGGATTGCCGTATAATAACCCGTTAGGCCCGTTTGGGTTGACCATTGTTGAGGCAAAGATCCCCGTGGCCAGTACACCCCATATGCTCCCCTCACCATGGGCAGCGAAAACATCCAATGAGTCATCCAGCTTTGCCCTAAGCGCGTACCAGTTGGCCACCGTATTGCTGATGGTGCCCCCGACCAATCCTATTACGATTGCTGCCATAGTGGTTACGTAGCCGGCCGCCGGGGTAATGGCCACAAGGCCCGCCACGGCGCCGACGGCTATACCAACGGCCGAAGGCTTACCCCTTCTCCACCAGTCCATAAGCATCCAACTTACCGCTGCCGCGGCCGCGGCCATGTTGGTATTCACTATAGCCTGCACTGCTATGTCATCGGCGGCTAAGGCGCTCCCCCCATTGAACCCGAACCACCCGAACCACAGGATTGCGGCACCCAGTATTACGAACGGTATATTATTCGGCCTGATCTCCCTTTTTTTGTCTATCCCACTCCTCCTGCCAAGCACGATGGCGGCGGCCACGGCTGAAACACCAGCGGTCAGATGCACCACGAGCCCGCCAGCGAAGTCGATGACGCCCAAACTATGAAGCCAGCCGGTCTGGCCCCAGACCCAATTAGCTACGGGCGAATAGATCAGCGTGGTCCAGAGGACGATAAAGATCAGCAGCGCCTTGAATGATATCCTCTCCGCGAAGGCGCCTATCATGAGCGCAGGCGTTATGCCGGCGAACTTGAGCTGGAAGGCGAAGAAAAGGAGGGCTGGGATGACGCCGGAGTATGCGGGATTCGGTTGCGCCCCTACACCCATCATGAAAGCATTGGAGAGTTGCCTATTAGACCATCCACGGACGGGCTGAACGATAAGGAATAGGCCCAGAACGCCCAAATCAGGCTCACCACGGAAAATATGGTCAAAGTCTGAATTATAGTGGAGACCAGGTTCTTTCTTCTGACCAGGCCCCCATAGAAGAAACCAAGAGCCGGGGTCATTATCATGACCAGCGCGGTGGCCGCAAGCACCCAAGCGGTATCACCGGCATTTATGGCCAAGCTTCAATTCCTCCTAACATTATATCCTTAATCTTTATGTGGCCGCGAATCCCGGATCGCTCTGGGGCATCCCAGTTTTTATATATACATCTTACCCTTTTAATAAGAACAAGTGAGTCGATCTATTGTTGTAGTACAGCCACCCCCCAGACGTGCAGCCAGAACCCACACACCCCACTGATCAACGTATATGCTTGACCTTCCCGGAGCTTCATACAGTTATCAGGCTCGATGATCCTGACCTAACTGAGTACGCTCTAAAGCCTCTCATCTCTCCACCTTGCCAAGATGCAGCCGATCATTATCTCCGTCATCAACACCTTAACCGGGAAAGCGGTTCCCAATGATGGCGATACCTGGGAAGGCCCTCATCAAATGTGAGGTGGTCATCATGGTCATGGCCTTAAAAATGACCACAGGGTGACAGAAACGCTGTTCAGCGACATGGCGAGCGCCGCATACTGCGGTGGCAGATACAGTAGGGGATAAAGGATGCCGGCCGCCAGCGGTATAAGGACCGCGTTGTAGCCAAAGGCCCATACCAGGTTTTCCCTGATCCTCCTTTCAAGTTTGTACGAGCCATCGATGAGCATTTCGACCGCGGTCGGAGAGGCCACTATGACATCGCCCGCCTGCTTGCTTATGTCCGAACCGCTGCTCAGGGAAACACCAACGTAAGCCTGCTTGATCGCCAGAACGTCGTTGACACCGTCCCCTATGAACATCGCCCTTTCCCTTGATTTGACCAGCTCGGCCTTTTCCTCCGCTGTGAGGCCCTTTACGACCCTGATGCCGAGCTCCCTGCCAACTTCATCAGCGAACGCGCTGGAATCGCCCGTCGCTATCATGACTTCAGAGCTGCGCTTGAGCTCATCGATGAACTCCTTCATGCCATCCCTTATTTCGTCCTTGACCATGAATGAAGCCACCGGCCTGGAATCTATGCACGCGATGATATCGCCCTCCATATCCACATCG
>JAJZYL010000124.1 GCA_021798095.1 archaeon
CTTTCTCATGTTTCCACAGGAGTAGTTTCGTGCCTGAATCTTAATGCCATTGCGATACATATATAGGTTTCGCATTCATCCTACGGCTTAAGCCGTAGGCTTTCTGCTTAAATAATCGTAATTTTTATTAGCGAATAATACAAATTACAACTTTAGTATAAAAGAAAAAATTTAGGTGGCGGTCACCGTTGTGACCACCCTTGTATGTTGAGTTAATGCAGCAAGCAGCGTGTAGTTGAACCCGCTTATTGGCGTCAAGTAGGCCGAACCCATCAGCGTAATGGGTATGTTGTCATTGAAACCAGCTCCTATTGGCCCTGGTGTGAGGAATGTAAGTGTACCATTGAATGAAAAGGTAGCTGTCTGGTTAGCCTTTATTATATAGCCTGAGTTGAACGACACGTTCGCAGGCTCAACTCCGAACTGGAATTGTTCACCGACTGTGTCGCCACCCCTGTTTTGGTCTAGGGCCACCACCGAATTGCCTATTTCCATATTCCCCTTATTTTGGCCATTCATATTGCCTTGGTCGTTCACGTTTCCCATCCCGTTCTCATTGCCCTGGATGAATGATTCTGTATTAAATCCGCCTGAGAGGCCCTGCTCCATGCTGAATTTATTAATGAAGTTGAACTGCCCATCGCCTGAAGCTATTATCCCCATCGGCCTGAATTCATGAGGTAACATTGTGGTTATGGGGACTAGGTTGGTTCCGTTAACCAAGAACAAGGTATCAGTGCGAATGGATGCGTTTTCAACTAATATGGTTCCATTGAACGTCCGCCCTGATACGACTACTGGTGGAACCGTTAGGGTAAACCAGCCGCTAAGGGCCACCGACTCCAGCGATATGGATGTGTTTCCGTTGTTCTTAAGCGTCAGGCTAAGGAGGGTTCTGTTTCCAGATGATGTAAGGCTCGCAGCCACTACAGACACATTGCCCTGTGCATATTCCAGGTCATCCCTCGTTCTATTGCTGATGCTGTATGTGTCTCCTAAGGCTGCCTTCGAATTCTGGTTAATGCCACCCTGTACTGTAACTGCCGTGGCCGAAGGCACCATGAAGAAGACAGGGGTAGTGCCCACGAACGTCTGCACTACTACTGGTGAGAGCTGCAGGATAGCGGTTGTAGACGCCTTGCTCGCGCCCACCACCGGGACCTCCAGCATCCTGTTAGCCAGAACAACGTTGTATGTAGTACCGTTCACCGTTATGCTCGAGGAGTTGATGACCAATCTTACCTGATTTATTATGGACCCGTTGGGTACCTGCGCTGTGCCTATCAGTTCACTTACATTCAGTAATGCCATGAGGTTCAGGCTGCCAGAAGCGTTGATGTTAATCCATCCGCTTCCTTCAACATGTAGGGCTATTGCGCTGTAGTTGAGCGTCAGCGCGCTGGTCCCCGTTGGAACCGTTGGTGGATCCGTTAGCTGGATATAATATGTTTCCTTCTGTGCATTGGCGGTTGGGTATGATAACCCGTACCAAGCAATGCCACCTACTATTACTATTGCCATTATGATTGCCGCAGTCAGAATTTTTTTGCTTGTCATTTCCGACATCCCTTATACCACGACGATAATAAGGGGCGATTAGGAACCATCAGGAACGATGAGGAACGTACCTGCCGTTCTTGCCGGTAAATTATATTTCTGACAATAAACATAGGAGCTTTACCTCTTCCACCAAGCTCCGAAAATAACTGATCATTTATAAACGCAGTAAGTTCAAATCCGTTTTTAAAATTATTATGGCGATCCCGGTGGGATTCGAACCCACGACCTCCGGCTTAGAGGGCCAGCGCTCTAATCCATGCTGAGCTACGGGATCAATGATCTTTCCGTGTTAAAACTACTTCTGCGTTATATTTTAAACGTTTGCATCTCGGTCTTGCCTTATATGGGATAATGGTAGCCTACTAAACCTAGTCAGTATATACAGGAGCAGGAGCACAACTATAAGCGCGTAGAAGATCAACTCACCAGCGAGCGGACTTATGATCCCTACTATGGCGTTTACCACTAATAGAGTTGCAAACGCGTATCTCAGCAACTCTTCCCTTCGCAGATCTCTCCTGCGCTTATCACTGATCGATTCGTTATATTCAAGTATCATATGCTTTATCAGCCTGCCCCATAGCAGCAGCAGCACAGCGAAGAAGACCGAAATTGCAGTTATTCCCTGCCTTATTATCACTGGGATGATAGCTATAAGGATCAGGATCAGCACATCTATAAGTGGAAATGCCATAGTCTTGGGCGGAAATTCGAGCCTATCGGCGACATAGATCCACCAGAACCAGACCACCAGGGCTGTTATCACGACAAACCTGATTATGCTCACTAGGTCTGAAGCTACCAGGCTTTCTGCGTTAAAGGCTAAAGCTATGGCAATCACCATGGTAGCTAGTTCAAGCACCAGCAAATTGCCCGTCAGCTTATCGTTGATCAATTTGTTCCGCTTTGATTTTATTTCCTTATAAATATGTTGGGGGTAGCAATAAAACTTCGAGGGTTTAGCGCAAAGGGGTATACGGGCCTCCCTATGACAACCATTAAAGCCTTGGGATGCCATTTGTAAAGACGACATCCTCTCATGCGCTTCAGCCATGTAAGGATGTCATATATTGCTCGAAATAACTTTGAGCGCTGGACCGTGGCCAATATTTATATCGCCCGCTTCCATTTACTTCCAATATTGCAGGGATATCAAGGGGCCAAGAGCAATGGTTTTGAAGTACACGGACACGGGGTTTACGTACCGTTCTGGCTCAGGGACCTAATTGTAGAGCCAGTCGAGGGGAGGGTGTTTGCGGCGTTCCGAGATGTGGTCAATGTTAAGGCCCTTGGGTTCCTAATTGGAATTGCTTCAGCAAGGATACAACCTAATCCGATAACCATTGTAACCGACCTTGAAGTAGATTTTAAGCACCTGACCAATTTTGGTGATAAAGTGTTGATATCGAATGGCGATATCGTTATAGCCCGGAAAATCATTGTAAGCTATGACGAGTCTAACATTTGGGTTTCTGAACCATTGCACGGACATGTTGATGCACTCAGGTTGATACCTTCGGTTCACGCCCTGAAAACGCTCATCAAGGAAAATGGGAGGATGGAAGGAGCTGGCCCTGTCATAGATTATATTATGAAAGAAGATTATCCATCACCTGAGAGCGTCCCCAAACCGATTAGAACTTATTATCAACCCCTTAGAAAACTGATGCGCTGTCAAGCACCTTCCATATTGGATGGAATAGTAGGATTAATTGGCCTTGGGCCCGGCCTGACCCCTTCGGGTGATGATCTGTTAATGGGGTTTCTGGCTGCACGGACGTTATTAAATGGCGCATCTGATACAACGGACATATACCTTGATGTCTTTCGAAGTGAGTTCCCACTCCTTTGCGGCCGCACTACCCTGCTCAGTGAAGAATTACTGTACTGGGCATCCAGAGGGCAGTTTAGCAAATTGATGACCGATATAATGAATTCCATAGCTGATGGGGACATATCAGGGGTGCGCGCATCGGCGCTTAACATGATGACTCAATTCGGCGCCACATCAGGCACCGATACGCTTATCGGAATTGTAGCCGGACTGAGCTCAATGGCAAGCCCCTAGGAGAAATGAGGGTTAAAGAAGCCAGGCCAGGGAAATGAACATTACGATTATTTAAGCAGAAAGCCTACGGCTTAAGCCGTAGGATGAATGCGAAACCTATATATGTATCGCAATGGCATTAAGATTCAGGCACGAAACTACTCCTGTGGAAACATGAGAAAGTCGTGC
>JAJZYL010000125.1 GCA_021798095.1 archaeon
TGAACCCTATTATAATTATGGGGCCGATGGCTGGAACTCATAAAACGCCATCTTACTTTCTGGGTGTACGTAAAATAATATTTATACAATCAACGATCAGTTTTTCCCTTACTATGGATACCCTGCTCTTATTATATTTAGGAGGACATAAGATGTGAAGTCTAATATTTTCCCGTTGGCCTTGATTTATGTATTTTTGGCCACCTTTCTATGGAGAGCTACTACCAATATGTTCTATACATCTATACCTTTACTATCTAGCTACTATCTGGGCCTTACCAGGGCTGAAATTGGTTTTGTTTCAGGGATAATCTCCTTTGCTTCCTTTATCGTTTCTTTCTATATAAACCAGAGGATAGTAAATATGAAAAGATGGGTAGCCTTCTGGTTATCAATCCTCTCTTCCTTAACTATCCTAATAGCGTTCGCAAACAGCTTTGATATATGGGTTCTTGCCTTTATCGCTGGAATGTCCATGGGGGCGGTTAGCCCGCAACTTGTCACTTCTGCTGGTATGATAGGCAACAGGAAATTCCAAGAGCGAGCCATCGCTATCTATACGCTGGCGCTCAGCGCCAGCCTTGTAGTAGGGCCACTATTACAAGGTGTGTTGCTGGATATATTTTCAGATGACCTAAGGCTGAGCATGGCGTTATTTTTACCCATAACTGCCGCTTCAGTATTGGTAAGCAGGCGTCTTAACCTGCCGATAAACAGAAGGACGGCCGGAAAGACGGATCGAGGGATAATAAGGCAGCATGAGTTCTGGGCTTCTATTTCGATCAACGCTATATATACGTTACCGTTTGCTGCTATAATTACATATGGAGGTATATTCTCCAAATCCATTTATGCTATGAACTATACATACACAATGATAACATATTCTATATTCTTTGGGACGTCCTTTATGATGCGCTTTTTGCTGTCAGCTAGGCCTGTGAAGGGCATGTTCAGGCTTGTAACCATTGGGACCTTACTTACGGTGGGAGGCCTTTCGATGATCTTCCTAAGCTCGTCAATCTTCACTTATATGCTGGGATACGCGATTTTGGGAGCGCCACACGGTATGTTCTGGCCCATTTCGTTGATTTATCTCAGGAGGGCATTTGGTGATGAGAGAATTGCTAACGCAAATTCCTACTTTATGTCATTTAATTCACTTTTGTCAATAGCCGTTCCGTTCCTACTTGGTTTACTGACAACGGTAGTATCTCTGAGAAATCTATTTGGGCTGGTGCTTATACCTTCCATTGCCGTATACATGATATACCTCTATACGGCAAAGGCGAAGGTAACAACGCCAATTTCGGGCACGGGGTGAGATAATTTTAGTAACCACTCTAGCCCTTCACTTACACTTCATTGAAGAATACCGGATCTTTAACGCTTGTAAATTATAACTCGGGTCAATTTATGGTTATATACTTTGTCTTCTCTTGGCTAAGCATGGAATACCGTTTGAGATGCATGAACTGCGGGGAAACATATCCAAGTGCGTATGCTTGGCAGACATGTAAGAAGTGTGATGGCATACTGGAAGTTGAATATACAGGCATATCATCCGTACAAAGCCTTAGTAAAGACTTCTGGAGCTATGAACCGCTGTTACCTAAAGGAGTTTACAGGCATTATGAACTAGGTAATAGGACTCTCCTCAAGGCGGATGAAGATGGACTGTATCTAAAGCTCGAAATTGAGAACCCGACAAGGTCTTTTAAGGATCGAGGATCCGTTGTTGAAATTGCAAAGGCTGTAGAATACGGCTATACCGAGGTAGCTTGCGCGTCGACCGGCAACATGGCTTATTCTATAGCATATTACTCCAAGCTGGCTGGGATCGAGAGTACAATCTTTGTAAGCAGAAATGCAAACTGGTTAAAGGTGAGAGATATACGGGAAACTAGGGATGCCAACATCATCAAGGTTAATGGAGATTTTACAGAAGCTCAGCGAAGGGCAATTAAATACTCTAAGAAAAAAGGCGCCTTCCTTACGGGGGATTATGGTTATAGAAAGGAGGGACAAAAGACTATGCTCTTCGAAATCATAGCAGAGCTTCCGTATGTTGAAAATATATTTATTCCTATAGGTAATGCTACACTTTTTAGTGGATTATATAAGGCATTGACAGAACTGAAGAGGTATAAGCTTTCGAACGCTCATCCTCGGCTCATAGGTGTTCAGGCCCTGCTTACAGATCCAGTTGGGAAAGCTTTTAGGACAGGAGGACCCATCGAATATCAAACCCCACGCACGGATGCGGGCGCCATTGCAGTGGGATATCCAACTTACGGTAAACAGGCAATAGAAGGCATTAAGGCCACAAATGGAACTGTTATAGAGGTTAGCGATGGTGAGATGGAAAAAGAGCGCCAAGCATTCTATAGGAGATATGGTTTGCGAGTAGAAATGGCTGGAGTTGCATCAGTGGCAGCGTATAAAAAAGCCGGGCTCAAAGGAAAGAGCGTAGCCATTATAAGCGGAGGAAATACCCTAAAACCCTAATTATTCTGGCTTCGAAGATGATCTGCTTAAGTCGTTCGGCCTTTGTCTTGCCGCAACCTAATTTTCCTAAATATAACATTATTACGAATTACATCTAAAGGTTGCAACCATTGTTGGAGAATTCCATGTATATATTTGTGCACTAAAGCTTTGGAGATTTACTGCTTTCTCGAAGGCCGAAGTATATTTGTAAACTCATTTGGTGGTTTTGCTATTTTCGCATAATTAATAAGGGAACCTCCTGTTCTTCCGTTGTAAGTCCTCCATGGTGGCCTTTTAATGAAATATATTCCGTATCCAAGTTACCCTTGAATTGATAAACAAGAGATTCATTGGACTCCGGTATGGCAATTATATCACCAATTCTATCAGAGAATCGGTCGACATTGAAATTATCTCCAAATAAGTGTTGTTCTATAGCTTCTTTTTTGTAATATATTTTGAACTTTGGAAATTTATTCTCAAAATATTTTATAACCTTTTCTTCATTATATGTCTTCATATAAACTGCTCTCGCATCCCCAAATGGAGGCATCTCCAGCATAGAAAATAGCTCCTGATCGCATATATGCGTGATTTCATTATATGATTGACCATGATCAGCGGTTATGATTGCAGTGAATCCTCTAGTTTCGCTGAGCGTTTTGTTTATTGCCTTTAGGATGTCTTTGGTGGCGTTTTTTACCTCTTCACTATACGGGCCATATATATGCGAAAGTGTGTCAACGGTCGATATATATAGCGTTATATATATACCGTTATTGCTGGCCAATTCCTTTTTAAGCAATGACATCGCGTCCCAGTTTGTATGATATGGAATCCTAATCATACCCGAGGTTGTATATGTGGAAATGAGTGTTCCTATCAGGCTTATAGGTAATATAGCCTTACTCTTTACACCTATCTCCTGCAGGCGTTCCCCTATTGGGCTAGAATTATTTCCTAAATAGGAACGGAAGTCGTGCTTGAGAAGGGGAAGCTGTTCTCTTTGTGATGGGTGTGATAAGCTAAGCATGTTCACTATAGTTCCCAGCTCTTTAATATAAGATGTAAAACCCAATACTCCATGTTCGCCTGGAGCCATCCCTGTATAGAAGCTCAGCATAGCTGCAGCGGTGGTTGATGGAAAGACGCTTGTAATGGTATTTTTTTCATAGTATTCCACAACTTCTGGGAAGGCATGTTCAAGCGTACTTACCCCCAGAGCATCAATAATAATGAGAAGTAGCTTTCTGCCAGTTCCAAGGTCGTTCCTCAGTGGTCTTTTTCCGCTTCCTCCAAAGAAGG
>JAJZYL010000126.1 GCA_021798095.1 archaeon
AACCCGGTCATTATGATGTCTAGTTTGGACTTTAACCGCATGTCCCCTGTAGCTATCTGCCTTAGATATCTGAGGGTTGCTCGGACCATTCCCTCACTCCATCTTATTTGCTGTCTTATAGCTTCCTCCATGGTAAAGGGCACTTCGCATCTGGCCACTATCTCCGGTGCATAGGCTATCTTCTTTCCATCATTCAATAACCTGATTGTCAGGTCCCAATCCTCCCCTATATCTTCAACGAATGAATATTTTCTCAGGAGGTTCGTTTTGATCATAAAATTGTTCCCGGTGATCGTGACCGGTAGGCCGATTGCCCCCTTGGAAGGCTGCTCTATAAGCTGATAATAGCTCTGCATCACTGAGGTTGCTCCAGCCACCCTGCTGTAGCCCGAATCCAGGTCGGTTAACTGTACTCCTTGAACCACATCAAATCCTTCGTTCATCTTCATAACAAACCTCTGCAAGAGGTCCTTGTCAAACAGGCTATCGGCATCGAGTATAAGGCAGTACTCGGAAGTTGGATCGCATCGTTTTACCGCTTCGTTGAGGGCCCCCCCTTTCCACCCGCTTCTGTTTGGCCTGTGTATAACCTTGATCCTCGGGTCAGAAGACCATTTGGTCAGTCTTTCCGATGTCCCATCATCAGAATCATCAACTACTATTATCTCATAATTGCCATAATTGAAGGAGTTACAGCTGGCAAGGGCCCTATCAACAACTCTGCTTTCATTATAGAGCGGCAGCAGGACAGAAACCTTGGGTCTGCGCCCGTAAGTTCCATCTTCGTGAGCGGAAGGCCTGAACAGCTGTACCGCTGAAAAGAAATATGGCCTGACCGTGTACGCCAAGAAAGCCGTTGCCGTGATCGCATATGCAGCTATGGCGACAGATGACCATGATAATGGCATTGATTACATAGGCAATTACCGCCAGTTAATAAACACGCTGAGCTTTGCAGCGACCCTATAAGTGTTAGGCATGGGCTTTAGAGCTTTATCCAAAATCGGTTTTCTATGTTAGCGGGCACACTTGCCTTTAAAATATTCTGAAATTATATACTAAAACAAGCTCAAGCATGTTAATCATCCAAATTGGCGTAGCTCGGAGGGTCATAAAATGACATAAAAGATTTTAGGTGTTAAACCTATTTGATAAAAATTGTTTTATAGGATTTATGCCAAGGTATACCTCGGCTTCAGCTTTTCTGGAGTCAACCCTTCATTTCTTTTTCCTTCTTTTTAGAAAATTGAGAGTACTTGTCGAGCTTGTTATGTTTATCCGGGAATCGTTTTCTGCCCATACTAACTTTTTACGGCCGAACCTTATAAAGATGTTGGGGGTTTGGATGAAGCGGCAAAACTCTGAAACCTGGGCGTGGAAAGTGAAGCTGATTTCAACAACAATAATGGCCTTTGGATAGCATTTGCGATGATATGTTATGGAGATGACTATGCCCGAAATTATACCGCTGGCTGGGCATAGGGCTGATGTTAGCCAAATATGGTTAAATCAGGAAAGGAGTTCCCCCGCTGGTCGACTAGTTCGCGAGGGGATAGCCCTCAGGTAAGTTCAAGCGCTTCGGCGTAAGGGAGCGCCACGAACTTTCCTAAAGAGAATGCATATTCAATATGTGGATTATCATTATGGAGGGCGGTTATAATGTATGCGATCGGTTAAGGTTATGGTTATATGCCAGGCCCACGATGCACAAAACCATGTACTACAGGAGGGAATGGCCCTAATGGTATGGCCGGGGTCCTGATTATGAAAGGACATGATGCCAGAAGGCCCGGTCGCGCACGCGTGATTGCGGGTTCGTTCCACCTCATTAGGCCGATAAACTGTACAATGATGGGGTTGGCCGTCATCGTGGGGGCTGTCCTGGCGAACCCGAGCCTGTCGTATTTATATTCCCTTAAAATCCCGTTGGGGTTTTTAACCGGCTTTACGTTGACCGCTGCCGCCATGGCCATAAATGACTATCATGACAGGGATATAGACGCAATCAATGAACCAGCTCGTCCGATCCCGAGCGGTGCTGTGTCGCTTAAAGCCGCTTTATTTTTAACCGGCCTTCTTTCAGTGGTCGGTTTACTCTTCGCCTACCTTACGAATGTCCTTTGCTTAATAGCCGCTGCACTTGCTTGGGTCGCTATGATGGTGTATTCGACGGTAGGAAAACGGAGCGGGTTGGCTGGAAACTTCCTCGTCAGTGCGTGCGTGGCCACGCCATTTCTATACGGAAGCCTTGCTGTGGTGAATACGATACAGCCAAACGTTCTTCTATTTGCATCCATGGCCTTCTTTTCAAATACTGGAAGGGAGGTAACAAAGGGCATCGTGGACGTAAAGGGGGACATGAGCAGGAACATAAAGACGCTTGCGGTGCGGCTGGGGGAGCGGAAGGCGGCTATCGGGGCGGCCACATTATATGTACTAGCTGTTTGCCTATCTCCTATACCGCTCCTTCTGAACCTAGTTTCTATTTTGTTCGTTCCTTTTGTGTTAGTTACAGATCTTGGCCTTCTATGGAGCTCTTTCCTCTTGGTCAGGAATCCATCGCGCGAAAGCGCCAGAAGGATAAAGAGGATCGTGCTTTACCTATTCCTAATTGGCTTGCTCGCGTTCGTATTCGGTATGTTTAGATAACGGGCCTCGTCTTCTGCTTAGGAAGGCGTCAACTTGGCACTGCCCTGCAGCCCATATATATGTCTCATCGGCGTCATTCTCTACTGGCGCTTAGTCAAACTCTTATCTTCCATGCACAGTCTTGATGTCATCACCCCCCGGCAGACCTTCCATCACCTCTTCCTTTACCCTCTTCAAACTGATACCCATGCTTCTTCAGGAAATCGGACCGAGTAAGGTCAATACCATGACCCTTATCTAGTCCGCTACTTTATACGCCGAAAATTTAACTAGTGTCAGAAGAATAATTAGTTTTCTATCGTACTACCCGGTAAGACGATTATAAATTTAGATAGGCTGCTCCCCGAGATCTCCTTTTGGTAATGGGTGCTATTGGAAAATCATTTCCATATTTTTATAATTACTAAATCTGCTCATTCTTATCTATAAACAACAATTAATATGCCGTATAAAGCCAGGCGAGAATTTCAGGCCATTTGACACAATTATAGGGATTGTGAGGTTTATTAAATCATATTTTTAGGTATGGTTCTCAAAAATATATGAATAAATTATGTCATTATCAAAAAAGGCCGTAGCTTAATGAATAAATACAATTATAAGCGTAAAATGCCAAGGCCAGAGCGATGGCTAATGCTGTACGAAATTAGGATTCACGGACGGGGTGGCCAGGGAGCGGTTAGTGCCGGTCGGCTTCTTGGGGAGGCCGCATCAGGAGCTGGATTCTATGTTCAGTCATTTCCGGAATTCGGAGCAGAAAGGTCTGGGGCGCCGGTCACGGCTTATGCAAGGCTTGCCGATGAGCCAATCGAAACTAGGAGCCCTGTTAACAGGCCCGATTTTATCCTTATTATAGATCCCTATCTCGCTGTCAATGCGAAGTCCGTTATGGGGCTGAAGGAGGAGGGGATGGTGATTTCTAATTCAGACCTGTCACCTGAAAACGTTAGGAATTATCTTGGAGTAAAGACAGCTCAGAAGGTCGCTTCGGTAAACGCTACTAAAATAGCCGTAGAGGTTATAGGAAGGAATAACCCCAATACCCCAATACTGGGAGCGTGGGCAGCCGTTTCCAGAGTTATCCCAGTCAGTTTAATAATTGAAGCTGTCAAG
>JAJZYL010000127.1 GCA_021798095.1 archaeon
GCTAAACAGGCGATCAACGGCGGATTGGATGAAACCATTATTGCAGGAGAGGCCCTTGAATCTGCATTATTTTCGATCCTTTTTAGCACAAAGGAAGGTAAGGACGCTATAAGGTCATTCCTCAATGGAAGCCGAAATGCGCATAAAGCTACTCCCCAGTCTAATGAAGAACGTTTAAATAAGAATCTAACAAAAAAAGAAAGGAGGTATTGATATATGAAAGCCGCTAGACTTTACGCCTTTAAGAAACCACTGGTGGTTGAAGAAGTGCCGGAACCCAAGCTGCTGTCCGAGGATGGGGTCATCGTGAGGGTCAGCGGTGCTGGCCTATGCCATACGGACCTCTCCTATATGGACGGGCTCCTTCCTGACGTGCGGGGAAGGACAGCCAAGTTTCCGTACATAATGGGGCATGAAAGCAGCGGATATGTACATAAGGTCGGAGGAGGAGTAACTGGTCTCAAAGAAGGGGACGCCGTCCTCGTTTATGGGGCTGTGGGTTGCGGCATGTGTGAATTCTGCAAGAGGGGGGAGGAAAACAGATGCTCAGAGGATCCCATCACCATCGGGTTGAGCCCTGAATACGAAGGCGGATTCGCCGAATACATGTACGTTCCATCGTACAGGTATCTGCTTAAGGTGAAGGGCGACCCCACCGATCTGGCCCCGCTTACAGATGCAGGGCTTACCGCCTATAGGGCGGTCAAGAAGGTGAGAAGCCATCTTAACCCCGGGACCTTTTCCATAATATTCGGCATAGGAGGGTTGGGCTTTTACGCGCTGCAGTACATGAAGCTGTTCGGGGTAAGTTCAATAATAGCCGTAGACATCAACGACGCTAAGCTGGCTATGGCTAAGAAATGGGGTGCAGACTATACGTTCAAGTTCGATGATAGCGCCCTGCCCGGGAAGATATCATCAATAACCGGCAAAAATGGGGTAAACGCTATTGTGGATTTTGTAGGGATAAACAGTACGGCTAACCTTGCCATGAAGGTGCTTTCCAACGATGGCATTTACGTAAACATTGGCCTTGGTGGGGGCTCGGTGACCATTCCCCTGATATACCTGATTCACAGCGAATCAATAGTAACCGGCAACATGTGGGGCACATACAATGAACTAAGGGAAGTCTACAACCTGGCCGAAAGCGGTAGGGTGAAATCAATGGTAGATCGGAGGAAGCTGGGGGAAATCAATGACGCCATAGCGGATTTGAGGAATGGGAAGTTAATGGGTCGCGCCGTCATCACTCCGTAATGACTTGAAGTGATTAACGATGATTGCAGGGTTTGCGTCCAAGGTTCACAGGAAGTTTGATGGAAGCGCCTTTGAACTCATGGCCGAAACAGTGGATCAGGCGCTGGAAATGGCAGGGATCATACCAGGGGAAATAGACGGCTTAGTGACTACCTTCCTGCCCGGCGTCTTTGATGGAAATACCTACCTCCACTTCTTTACAAATCAGGTAAGGCAGTACCTCGGATTGAGGGCAAGGTACATAGATATGCTTGATTTCGGCGGAGCTTCAGCCCTATCTATGATTTACAGGGCTCAGAAGGCGATCAGTGCCGGAGAAGCTTCATCAGTAATCTGTATCATTGGAGGCAAAGCCTCTGAAGTAAAGGCGCTCGGAACGACCGTTGACTCGATGGATAAGGTCTATGATCACATATCTATTACACCGTTCGACTGGATCTACAGGATATACGATAGCTTGAATCCAGTATCCGATTATGCGTTGGTGGCGGCAAGACATGCTAAATTATACGGCACTGATGATACTGTAAGGGCCAAGCTGGCAGTGCAGCAGAGGTTCAATGGCAAGGGTAATGATAAGGCGATGTACAGGGACGACCTGACGGTCAAGGATGTACTGGCTTCACCAGTGATAAGCTCCCCTCTGCATCTTCTGGAGATAGTTTATCCCGTCGATGGATTCCATGTATTTGTCGTATCTTCAAAACATACCAGCCTGAGGGACCTGGAAATCAAGGCTTACGGGGAGGCTCACTGGGCGGAAATGCCGCCTGAGCTGCCCGATATTACCATTACACCAGCAAAGGACAGTTCTCGCGTCGCCGCCTTCGATCTGGAGAGGGTAGACGCATTCGAGCTGTATGATTCATTCACCACAACGGTTCTGCTCCAACTTGAGGATATAGGGCTTGTCCAGAAGGGCCAAGTGGCAAAATTTATCGAGGAACACGATCTAAGGTATACGGGAGACATACCATTGAATACGGGTGGAGGGAGCCTTAACTGTGGACAACCCGCTTATATGAGCGGAGGTGTCATTCTGGAGGAAGCGTTGTTGCAGTTGAATGATATGGCCAAGGGCCATCAGGTCAAAGGTGTAAATAATGTATTTATAAACGGGATAGGGGGATGGAGCAGAAGCCATTCCGTTTCATTGGTTCTGGGTGAAAGGAATTGAGGCTTTCTGAAATAATCAGCTCCTATAAATCCACCTTGATGGCGAAGAAATTGCCATTCTTGCGCTGCCGGGCATGTTCATATACATTCTACTATACGAGGGATATCTGCCCCCACTGCCATTCAAGGGATTTAGAAATAATGGAGAGCAAGGGTTTGGGTACGGTCTTCTCCGTCACCACCTTGTTGAATAAGGAAAAACAACGGACTAATTATGCCATAATAGAATTGGATGAAGGCTTCAGGTTATACTCAACTGTGATCTCAGATAAGCCTGTAGAGATAGGTACAAGGGTTTCCTTAAAAATCCTCGAAATAGATGGTTCAAGTTACCCATTCTTTGTAGCTCTAAAGAATTGATATGGCAACATTTAAGCCCTGGAAAAAAATGGAGATCAAAAAAAAAATAAATTGTTGTGATGAGGTCAACTGAGCCAGCCGATATTGACCAAACCCTGTCTTTCTACGACCTTGGATACCCCTTTAACTATAATTGGCATTAGAATTATGAGTGAGATCACCTGGCCGAGGAACCACCCAGCCCACCAGAACCAGTAGGCAGAAGGTGGAATTAGCCCTAGCACGTACTCGGCGTTTATACCTATCTCAGTATTTATCAAGTTAAATACAATCGCATTGGTGAGGATCAACCACATCCACGCTTGACCCCTATGGGTTTTATATCCTGATATTTCACCATCAGTTAGATCTTGCACCAGGGGTCTATGCCATGTTTTGACAGGAAGCTTCTGTAAAATACGAAAGTAGCAAGCGCAGTAAATAGTACGCTAAATGAAGACAGTAACGATGGAACTACGCCTACACCCACCAGTAAACCAGCACCTACCACGCCGCCGATATATGCTCCTATGGCTCCCCATAGCCCCCACCATATAGTGAATATTATGTAGAATGGATAAACAAAATAGAACAGGGAAACGCCGGAGTAGCTTAAGGGCCCCAGAAGGACGACGCTGAGATAATTGAGGACTATTAGCACCGCTATCTGCACTATGAAAGTTACATACTGGACTGTCGTAGTTGGCTTTCCACTGGATAATTTCAGACCATAGTTGCTCCAAGGATATACGCTCTGATTAGTCATTGTAATAATTTGGCCATCCTATTAATTCTCATATGATATTGTTTAATATAATCAATATATTTAATATAGAAAGGAAGTTTATTTAATTTTCATTATATTGATTCTACGTTATCATCGGCCTCTGTGGTTCTTCCAACATTTCATTACTATTGTGCGCGATCGTCAGCCTATGACATAATCCTGAAATGTGATGTGTAAAAGGTCGA
>JAJZYL010000128.1 GCA_021798095.1 archaeon
TGATCACACCATACAGAGCTCCAAGCACGCCCTCTCCGATACCGGTACGACGCCGAAGGACTACAGGTTCGCCATCTTCCATCAGCCCAATCCGCGTTTCCCATTCGAGGTTGGCAAGAGGCTGGGGTTCACACAGGAACAGATAGCGCCGGGGGCCGTCAATAACCTGATTGGCAACACCTATGCCGCCGGTGCGATGATGGCGCTCTCCTGCACCCTTGATGAGGCCAACCCCGGTGATCGTATATTCATGACGAGCTTTGGCAGCGGGGCGGGAAGCGATACGTTTGTTATCGAGGTCAAGGACAGGATATTGAAGAGAAGGGGGGGCAGCGTTCGCCTTAAGGAGAGGATGAAGAAGTTCATGTTGATCGATTATGGAATATACGCAAAGTGGAGGGGTAAGATAAGGGAATGAACAGGGTATTCATACGGTCAGCTGGCCTGGTGCCTGTGGGTGAGCACTGGGAAAAGGGGTTGGCGGACCTCATGTACGAGGCGGCCTCAAATGCCCTGCTTGCAGCCCCGGATGTAAAACCTGACAAGATAATAGTTGGAAACATGTTCTCCGGTTACGCGGAGCATCAGGAGCAGCTGGGGTCGTTGCTGGCCAGCGCCCTGGGAATGGCCGGCGTTGCCGCGATAAAGGTGGAGGCTGCGTGCGGATCAGGTGGCGTGGCCGTACACGAGGGGTACCTTTCGATCAAGTCCGGAGAATACGAGAACGTGCTGGTGGTGGGCGTCGAAAAGATGAAGGATATGGGGACGGGCAAGGCTACCAAGGCCCTTTCGATGGCCGAGAGCGCGGAATATACTCAGGTGACCGGCGCCTCCTTCATATCCCTGAACGCCCTGCTCAGCAAGGTCTATATGGCCCACTATGGCAGGAAGGATGAAGAAATGGCCAGCTTCCCGGTTATAGCTCACAGGAACGGCGTTACCGCTGGGCACGCCCAGTTCCGTAAGGAGATAAGCGTCAAGGACGTGCTTTCCTCCGCTATAATAGCGGACCCAATAAGGCTGCTCAGCAGCCCTCCGGCGGGTGATGGGGCCGCAGCAGTCCTGCTGAGCTCCAAGGGGGGTGAGGTTGAGGTCCTGGCCTCGGAGGTCGCCACCAACCAGTTCATATTCCAGGAAAGGGAGAACCTCCTGGACTTCATGGCAAGCAGGATAGCCTCCTCCAGGGCGTTGGCGAAGGCTGGAATTGACTTATCAATGATAGATTTTATGGAGGTGCACGATGCCTTTCCCGTGGTGGCTGCACTTGCCCTTGAAAGTATGGGCATTTCGAAGCCGGGTATGGCTCCGATAGACGCCATGAACGGGAGGTTCAACGGTGACGGGGAACTCCCTATCGGCACCTTTGGTGGTCTTAAGGCGCGAGGGCATCCGGTGGGCGCCACCGGAGCCTATCAGGTAGCCGAGGCATACCTTCAGCTTTCGGGCGGTGCTGGCAAGAACCAGATAGGCGGCGCAAAGATAGGGCTCACCCATAACGTCGGAGGAATAGATTCAACCTGTGCGGTTCACGTGTTGAGGAGCGCGATATGATCCCAATCTCCTACTGGAGGAACAGAAGGTCATATACGGCGCTTATGGGCTCAAGGTGCAGGGCCTGCGGGGCCGAGTACTTTCCACCAGTTCGCGTATGCAGGAAGTGCAAATCAAGGGACATTGAGGCAAGGGAGATGCCCAGAAAGGGGACCCTGATCACCTATACGAAGCTCACGGAGCCGGCCGAAGAGTTCGGAAAGCAAACCCCCGTATATCTGGGCCTCATAGAGCTGAGCAACGGCGTAAAGCTGGTTTCAACCCTCGCGGACGTTAGCGAAAGCGAACTTAATGAGGGGGCGCCGGTGAGCATGGTGATCAGAAGGTGGACCGAGGAAGGCCCATCCGGGATCATATATTACGGGTACAAGTTCAAGGTTGATGCGGCCTACAGTATGAGCTAAAGCCGGTTGGTGGCGGAACGCGCTCAAATGGAAGGCGGCGGCTCGCGAGGAATTCATCAACCCCAGAGGGTCGCTTCTGAAGTGATCGGTCGCCCTCGTTATCGTCGGAGCGTCATATCCTGACCTTAGGGTTGCTCCCTCCCGGGCCTGGCCCGATTCGACCACTGGACGCGTCCCCATATCCCTTCGGATACGGGTTGCGTCTGGAAAGGCCCCCGACGGCGCGGGTTCATCCTTTTCACATCAGGCGTGCCCTTCAGGGCTGATTTTACCCTCGCGTTACTGGCCCTCGCGTGTAGCCGGTTTCGAGAAGGAGGACGGCTGACCCTCCGGCCCTACCTGCCGCCGTTTCTTTCGATGCACGCTTCCCTTAAAAATGTTGTGTGTGCCTATTGTAAACTGGCTGTAATCCGCATCCATCTGCGTTTTCAGCTAGCGGGTTAAGGCCGGGGGGATGTTTTTGGACTTAGAGGTTAAATAACCGTTGTTTCCTAACTTAGACAATGAGCAAATTAGGATTTGTAGGACTGGGAAAGATGGGCTCTGCATTGGCCATTAGGGCCGTTCAGACAGGGTATTCCGCAATCGGGTATAACAGGACAAAGGCCAACGTGTCACAGTTGGAGGACAGGATAGAGATGGTACCATCGATAGGCGACCTTTGTGAGGAGAGCGACACGGTCATCGTGTCGGTCACAGACGATCTGGCCGACGAAGACGTTACGCTGGGAAACCATGGGCTATCGGATCACATGAGGTCCAACAGGACTATACTTGATTTCAGCACCATAACACCTATGGCCTCACGGAGGATAAGCGAGAAGCTGAAGAGGAAGAACATCTACAGGCTTGAAACTCCGGTGATGGGAGGGCCGTCAAAGGCCCTTAGGGGTGAGCTGGTGGCCATAGTTGGTGGGGACAAGGGGAAGTATGAAGAGAACCTCGAAACGATAAGGGTGTTCGCCTCAAGGATATTCTTTGGCGGGAACATTGGGGACGCCCTTACCCTGAAACTTTCGCTTAATCTGCTGGTTGCTGGCTATGCAGAGATGATAGCTGAGGGGCTAACCATGATCAAGAAGGCCAAGATCGACCCGAAGCTGTTCATACAGGTGCTTAACGCCACACCCTATGGGACTGAGTTCAGCGAAACAAAGGGTATCAAGATGACGGAGGGCACCTTCGAGCCCAGCTTCTACCTTAGGAACATGAGAAAGGACCTCTATCTGCTGGTTCAATCCTCTCAGGAGCACGGTGTATTCCTGCCGACGCTCGGGTCACTGTTTGAAACGTACATCGCAGGACTCAGCATGGACCTCGGTGACCAGGACTACAGCGCCATATACAGGTACCTTCTGAGCGTAAACAAGCTGGACTGAACGCCGGGGTGTCGGAGCGGAAACGAGTTCGCCTGCAGAGCGAATTTGCGTGGGTTCAAATCCCACCCCCGGCTGCTGATAAAAGATTAAAAATTAAAGCGGCATAATTTTATAATCCCGTGGCTTCAGTGACATCCTCTCATGAGCCTTGTGCAAGAACGCGTTAATGTCCTGAGGGGCAGAAGCATATGCCCCTTTTAAATTTCCGCTAAATGTACTCCTAGGTTAACATTGAAGGCGTCTACAGCCCCTCCGAGCACCTGAGGGCGCTTGACCTGCCGAAGCCCGTGATAGATTAGACGGCGTATGTAAGCGGACATTCTACTAGCAGGGCACGGCGGT
>JAJZYL010000129.1 GCA_021798095.1 archaeon
TTCATGCAGATGACGCCGCATTATAAAGGTGGATAAGTCGTTCTGTATAATACCTGTTAGCATACGGAGTGGCTTTGACTTAGTCATTAGACACAGCATAACTGGAGCAAAGCTTAAAAATGGCTCCCGACATGTATTTCTAGCTACAGGGGTGCCTTTATGGCTGAGAAGTCTAACGGACTAACCCTTGGAACCTGATCCAGATAATACTGGCGTAGGGATAAGCGATGAAAAATTGGCAAAAGTTAAGTCGAACCGATATTGGTAAGACGCGGGATCTACAAAGGATAATGCAAAATAGCCAAGCTTTATCGTCCATTAAAAGAGGAAATCATGGTCAACAGAGAACCTTAACTGATATTCAACGTTCATTTTCACCAATCTATGAACATGTGATCCCTTCCTCTTGTTTCCATGCATTAACCGGAATGGGCGGTCGATTGAATACTGATAAAAGGGCGAGTGAACCGAGAAAACTAGCAGAAGTGAGTATTCTAATAGCATTAGGCGTTGTCCTGTCGTTCTTTCCCGGCCCAATACCCATAGGCCCAACCTATGTGTTTCCGTTTCAATCTATGATAAATGTAATAGCTGGAATACTACTGGGACCATGGTATGCTGCAGGTGCAGCTCTGGGAATAGGTATAATTCGAATATTCTTTCACACAGGAACTGTCTTCTCCTTACCTGGAGGTATTCCAGGAGCCATACTAGTTGGACTGACGTATAGATATACGAAAAGCTATTTGTCTGCATTTGCGGAGATACCTGGGACTGCGATTTTTGGAGCATCACTGAGCGCATTCATAGTTGCCCCTGTATTTGGCATAAACGCAACCTTATGGTTCTTTATAATAGCGTTCGTTCCGCCCGCTGTATTAGGAAGTTCAATCGGGTACATTATGATGATAGCTCTTAAGAGGAGGGGCATTGTTAGAAGAATTTCACATTGAGCCTCTTCAGAATAGGAGGACCTTGATAATAGGAGAAGTTGGATCAGGAAAGAGCTATTTGACTTCAATGCTATTAAGAGAGGCATTCTCCAAAGTCTGTAAAAAAGATATAACGATTCTTGATTTCGCCCCACATAAAAAATTACTGAACGGCTTGGTGGTAGGCGGTCAGTTGGATGATGTTATCCCCTTGGGACCGGATTGTATCTATTACAAGTCCAAAGCTATTAGGGCACCACGATTGGAGGGGGGGAATAAACAGAACGTCATGAAGCTGGCTGAACATAACGCGCAGTACACCACCAAATTCATAAGAATGTTCTTATCATCCCCCACCCCTTATCTTTTTATCAATGATCTGACAATGCACCTGCACTCAGGTAACATTAAATTATTGAGTAAGGCCATTCAGAAAAGCAGCACGTTCATAGCCAACGCATACAGCGGCTCGACCCTCACACAGGACCACGGATCTGGGATATCCAAACGAGAACGCGAACTGCTTGAGATTGTAATTTCCATCATGGATATATTGATAGATCTTTCTCCTTAGTTTTTATCATTAGCTTAAAAAAGGTTTTAATATCTAATAAACCCGAACAATTATATGAAGCCAATTGAAAGGCATGCTTTAAGCCCTGTTTCACGTAAGGGTATTGGAAATCAAGCGGTCCCTGTGGCATTGACCATAGCCTCCAGCGACTCGGGGGGCGGTGCAGGCATACAGGCAGACCTCAAGACCTTTGCTGCACTCGGAGTACATGGTACATCTGCGATTGTAGCTATAACAGCTCAAAATACTCACTCAGTAGACGCAATAGAAGAATTGAGTTTGGGAATAATCAAGAAGCAGATTGAGGCAGTGGCACAGGATATGGGTATTGGAGCGGCTAAAACTGGTATGTTATACGCCCCTGGGGTCATCACTAATATATCAAAGCTGATTAGGCGTTATGGTTTTCCGCTTGTAGTAGACCCGGTTATGATATCAAAGTCGGGAAACGTGCTTCTTAAGGATGAAGCAATAGACGTGCTCATTAATGAACTGCTTCCATTAGCTACACTTGTTACCCCTAATGTACCAGAGGCAGAAAGGATAGCCGGGTATAGGATAACATCTCTAGAGAAAGCTAAGGAGGCCGCTAAAATGATAGCCGATAAGACTGGTATTAAAGCTGTATTAGTAAAGGGTGGTCACCTTGAAGGGCCCGAAAGCGTTGATTCGCTCTACTATGAAGGGAAATGGGATATGTACAGTTCACGAAGGGTAATAAGCAAAATGACGCACGGAACAGGTTGCACCTTTTCCGCTGCTATTACAGCAGAACTAGCCAAGGGAGCAGATATTCGCAGCGCCGTTCAGCTTGCAAAACGGTTTGTAAGCCAAGCCATAGAATACGCCTTTCCTTTAGGCTCTGGATATGGCCCAGTAAATCCCTCTTCATGGGTCATTATACCCTCTGAAAAGCAGGCCATAATGGAATCGTTGATCGAAGGCGTTAGCATGCTGGAGTCCAATACGTCTACCGCATATCTGATTCCTGAAGTTCAAACCGATATCGTGATGGCGTTGCCAGCACCATACTGTAGAAGCACAAAGGATATCGCTGGAATACCAGGAAGAATAGTTAGGATAGGAGGAAGGGTAAAGGCTAGCTCCCCGCCCTTGTTTGGCGCTTCTTCACACATGGCTAGAGTGGTCTTAAAGGTTATGGAATATGATACGAATATGAGGGCCGCTGCGAATATCAGATATACTGAACCTTTGATCAAGATAGCTCAAGAACTTGGGTATGTAGCTGTTTTCTATGATAGAAGGAAGGAACCAAAGGAGCTGAAGGAAATTGAAGGAGCTACCCTGCCTTGGGTCGTGGAGAACGCGATCAAAAGCTTAGGCCGAGTACCGGATCTAGTTTATGACAGGGGTGATATGGGTAAGGAGGCTATGATCAGGGTGCTGGGAACCGATGCAGTTGATGTAGCAGGCAAAATTCTTAAAATAGCATCAAGGGTAGAATCAAATGGGAAGATCTAAATGTTATATTAAATATGCTTTAACGTGCTGTGGAAATCTCAGTGCCTTTTAACGGCCTCTAAAGTGCATTAGCAAGCAATGTTTATAAACTATAGTTGTCGCCTCACTAGATATGCCGACACACGGTAGTTTAACAAAGGCCGGAAAGGTTAGATCGCAAACCCCGAAGGTTGAAGGGAGAAAAAGGGTTAGCGTTTCTCCAAAACAATCATTTAGAAATAAATTCAATAAGAGAATGATACTTAACAGGAAGGCGGGTCAGGCCCGGTTCAAATAGAATAAAAAGAACGATATATCTAAATGATAATGGAAGCACTACCCGGTACGTATCTTCCTTTGAGAGTAATACATTTCCACCAGTTCCTTAACAGTAGTGGCGTCAATCGCTGATTTATCGTCCCGAACTTTCCCTGTGAACTTGGGAAACCTTAATGCCAAGCCGCTGCCCTTTTTGATGATGTCCAGCCCAGCCGTGTGTATTGGGCTTAAAGTTATCTCTTGAGCTTGTACTTCTATTACAACCGACGGTTCGAACCATACATCAGGCTTCAGATTGGAATCAACCCTGGCACTTCTGTGATCTATGACATATTTGGAAAGGAGTTTGGGGAACATATCGAGGTCTTCATCCTTGAACCCCGTGCCTATCTTTGTCACT
>JAJZYL010000130.1 GCA_021798095.1 archaeon
TTAAGGGTCATTATGAATAGGACGGCGTTCTATCCTACCGGAGGCGGACAGCCCTGCGATACGGGGGTCATAGTTATGCCGGATGGGAAGTCCATCAGAGTTTTGAGGGTTGAAAAGGCGGATGATGTAATATTTCATTACATTGAAAATCTAACAGGGCTCGCTTCTGGGGGCGTCATAAGGGGCGAGATTGATTGGAAGAGGCGTTACGCCCACATGAAGCTTCACACGGCGGTGCATCTTATAGATGCGATAGTGAAAAGAAAACATAACGGAGCGTTCCTGACGGGCGGTCAGATATATGATAACAGGGCCAGGTTTGACGTGGACTGGCCTGAGCTTGGGAGGGATATGCTTCCGGAATTAGAGGCTGAAACAAATCGGGAGGCGCTAATGGGTCACGCCATACTGGTGAAGTTTGTAAAACGCGAAGAAGCCAAGAAGATAGAAGGTCTAGCCCGGACCAAGCCAGGAGAAGAACTGCTCAACAGGCTAGAAGTGGTCCGGATTGTGGAAATAGAGGGGCTGGATCAGCAGATGGACGGTGGAACACATCTCAATAATACGAAGGAGATGGGAGAAGTCAAGTTTCTCAATTATGAAAGCAAGGGGAAGCACAATAAAAGGATCGAGTTCACCTTGGCCTCCATCTGAGCACTGAATTTTAATGGGAAACGATCAGGTGATTACCTAAATCAATTTTTACTATACTATAAATAGACTATAAATACCGGCCTCCACATACGATAGGTATGGTCAAGTTTTATTTTATTGGTGTCGACGGTGGAATGGGTTCCTTTATACGCAAATATGCCAAGGAAGGGCTATTACCAAATATTTCTAAATTGATAGATGAAGGAACCCTGCTAGATACGGTGCCATCAATACCAGTTGATACACCTACCAACTGGTCTACCTTGATGAGCGGTGCTTCCTCCTTTACCCATGGTGTAATCAGCTTTTCAACCCATTTGCCTGGTGAACAACCTCAGGAAGGTCAGTATGTAAGGAGGACGCAGGAATCCGGCTTCAGCAAGGCAGAGTTTCTATGGACGACCATGGAAAGGGAGGGCCTCAAGCCTGCAGTTCTAAACTATCCCGTCGGGTGGCCGTCCCAGCTGCATAAAGGGTTCGTCATAGGCGGAATGACCCCTGGGGGAGGCCAATGGAGGCTGTACAAGCCTCAGATCTTTTCAACAGTCGAACCTGTATCAATGGAAAACTGGATCAAAGGGGACAAGCCCGATTATAAAAAGGTAAACCTTGGAGGTGCCGGTTCCAAGTCCACGGTCTCCATCGATTTAGGAGGCCAGCTGGTCACGGGGGAAATAAGCGCAGATGGACAGTCCATCCTTTTGCATGGGAATGGTATATCGGATAGTGGGTTGGTGTTACGGGAGGGTGAGTGGTCACCTTGGGTTTTCGTAATCTACAAAGGCGAAAAGGCGACCTACAAGTTGAAGTTGGAACGATTGAGGAAATCGAGCTCAGGGCAACAGGAGGTAACCATATATGTTACACAGATCTTTAAGGTCTCCGGCTGGGCTTATCCAGCCGGCACGGAGGACATGATCTGCAAAGAAGCTGGACCTTGGGTTGAAGGACTGGATACGCCTTTCATCTCAGACCCTAAAAGGGCATATGGACCTACCAATCTCAGCCCAGAGCTTCAGTTGGAACACGCCCACATGCATGCCGAGTGGTTCGTCAGGGCCGCCGCGGCTCTACATGAGAACGGTGGTTATGACGGCTTGATAATGCATTATCATCTAATTGATTCGATAAATCATACTTACTTGGCGCTTCTCGACAGGGAAAATCCAGAGTACGATGAAAAGAAGGCCGCTGCGGTGGAAAGGGTTTATAGGGAATCATACCAGATAGTTGATTCAATGGTGGGTGGCCTAGTCCGGAAGAGGGATCGGCAGACGCCCGTCATAATTACGTCGGATCACTCGGCACTTCCGTGCTGGAAGTACGTGTCGCTTGAGTCAGCCCTCGCCAGGGCCGGCCTTATGAAATACGAGGACAAGGGGAACGGCAGGTTCACCGTGGACATCGCAAGGACTTCTGTTTTTCCATATCATGACCCCATGCATTTATGGATAAACCTGAGGGGGAGGGAGAAGGGTGGTGCTGTTGATAAAATGGATTACGATAGTGTCATGGATGCAGCAATAGATGCGCTTTACTCGATAAGGGACCCGGATGACAACTCGAAGGTGATTAAGCTGGCTATGAAGAGAAGGAGCTGGAGCAGGGGAAGGGCTGAAGACCGCTTCGGGGATATACTCCTGTTCTTTAACTATAGCTATTCTAACTGGGATGGAACAGCTGGGTCGTTAAAGTTTGATGAAATAACTGAAGAAAGACTTAGGAATGAAGTTGTAGAAAAGCATGAGGTAGCAGGTCACCATACCACCTATCTCCCCGAGGATTTCAGGTCTGAATTTATGAATAATTCATTTACCATATTTTCCGGAAGCCAGATAAAACAAGGTTCAAGGGCAAGAGCGCAGCTCCGGGACGTAGCTCCAACGATATCCTATTTGGTTAATATAGCTGCGCCAGCTGACGCGGACGGTAATATAATATATGATATCATTAATTGATTTTCCTTATCACGCTAGCCATTTGATTAGCGAGTCACACGATAGATCATAGGGGCTTAGATAGTTGGCGTTTGGGCCCCCTTACTCTTTTCTAAAATCTCGATGGCCCTAAGCGCCACTTGGGTTTCCTTCTTCCACCCTTCCTTCAACTGCTCCGGAACCTGCTCCGGAATCATGATCTTCCTTGAGAAGTTCTCTGACGCTGCCATAATGCTGCCGGCTTTCAGTCTCCTTAATCGCGCGACGGTAAATATAGCTGAACTTTCCATATCGAGGCTCAGGATGCCCAGGGTCGTAAGCTTCCTGATAAATCTCTGATCCTCGGCGTAAAAGGCATCGTCGCTGGATGATATCCCAACGTGATATTTGAAGCCAAGCGTATCCTTCATATCTTCAGCGGCTTGAATCAAGGCAGTCAGCACATCGGTGCTCGGGACGGCTGGTATTATCACCGGTTCGTACATACGCGTCGTACCTTCGTTTTTAACCGCCCCGCTTGGTATTATAAGGTCCCCTAAATCTATTTCGGGCTGTAGGGCCCCCGTGCTCCCGGTCCTTATGAACACCTTTGCTCCTATATTTGCAAGCTCCTCTATCGCTATTGCAGCGGCAGGACAGCCCATCCCCGTGCTCATTATAGTCACCTTTATACCGTTGAAATAGCCAGTCTTGGCTAGATATTCCCTGTTGCTACCGCTAAGCGTCACATCCTTCAAGTATGCCGACATGAGATCTACTCTGGCTCGATCACCAGGAAGTAGCACATAGTCCGCCACATCACCATTCTTCATCTTCAGATGATATTGCAACCTTCCCTCGCTTATACCCTTCTTTTCGCTCATAGTGTACCATACTTCTTGTTCATATTTAAGGGAAGTGGTAGGCAAGAGTATGGAGGCTATTATGTGTACGGTAACATCAAGGGAATGCCGGTACGGAGGGCCTGGGCCTTTTAAGTGTGATGTTAGAAGATAATAGAAACAAATGGAGCTGCTCAATTCCATAATAATAGACGAGCCAGACGATG
>JAJZYL010000131.1 GCA_021798095.1 archaeon
ATCGCACATCGTTCAAGCCGTAAACAGGTCCCCCGCCTCGGACGAGTCCAGTGGGTCAATAGCGGTAGTGGATGCTCACATGCTCCAGCGCAAATGAACATCACGTGAGTGAAGACGCAAGTTCCACCATGTCTTCATCCTTTAATACAAAGTTTCTTCCAACTCTGGTTGATGAACCGTTCCTTTGTAACATAGCGTACTTGAATCCATATTGCAGCTCCTTATGAATTAGACCACCCAGTTCCTGAACCGTACTGCCGCGATTTAATAAGATTGGTCTGTCGTCTGAGGATTTTGATTTAGAAATAGTATATACTCTAATCAGTCCAAGAGCATTAAGCACCATTTTGAGCATATCAGCCTTTGAATCGATGTTTATTTCAATGGTAGGCTTTTGTATACGGCCAAAGAGCGCGGATTCTACGTCATCTAATAACGTGTCACTTTCCACCCTCACTATACATGACTTTAATCCATATCCAGTAAGAAACCTTGCTATGCTCGAGTTGTCAATTTTTGTCGATGAACCAATTATCCTTATACCTCCTGTAGAAGTCCTTTTGATCTCAACCCTGCTCCGTCTGCCAACTAAAGCTTCAATATTTTCCGCTGATAATAATTCCCTTATACCTGAACCTAGTCCCCCTCTTTCAACCAACAACAAATCCACCTGTCTAATGATCTTCAGTGATTTTGAATTAAGTGATACGCCTGAAGACCGGTCTATCGGGGCAAGATAAACTTGTATTATAACCCCTCCTTCAGTGAATGGTCCCACTACTGGCCTGTTATAAACATCATAGAGTCCAACTTTCAGCCCTGTCATATCATAGAATAGTTTAGCCGACTTGTCCAAGGTAGCGACCAGCGCAGTCTGTATGAAATCCCCTCTGGTCAACGTCCAAGGATCTATTTTCTGCCCCCTTCTCTTTATTTTCTGCCCTTCTATCTCCTCCCTGAGAGATGTCATCTGTCTTTTTATAGTCACTTCAAGTTTCTCCGTACCTTTATGGTGCGGCATCTTGGAATAGAACTCCTTTAGGAGTGACAGCTTGACCTTCGGGTCCTTGGCCTGAGAAGCCCTTGCCCAGATGGCCTTTGCTTCGGCGGTCAGGTTAGTGACCATGAACGGTCGGGCTAATTTAACTGCAACCTTATAAGCGTGTTGGAGTATGGATACACATCTTCTATTTAAAATTCGGAGTAATGCTCCATCATTATAGGAACGTTAAGGACCTGGGGAAAGCTGTAAAGACCTGATATTATATACGGCTCTAACATACATGGACTCCCCCAAAAAGAACAATACGGGTCCCTTTAATACCATTTTGTGCTAAATAATATCTAGTAATGGTGATGAGCGTGCACAAGCTTATGCCCGTGTTGATCATCCGGCTGTATGCCAGATGTTTATATCAGTAATCAATCGCACATCGTTCAAGCCGTAAACAGGTCCCCCGCCTCGGACGAGTCCAGTGGGTCAATAGCGGTAGTGGATGCTCACATGCTCCAGTGTGAGATAACATCACGTAAACGTTGAGGATATGTATAGCCTTACGATCATCTGAGCTGAAAGCTAACAATGTTCAGTAGTTAGATTGATGTGAAATCATTGTATCGGGGGATGAAACTATCATCAAAGTACATAACTAATCTTTGAGGAAGTCGTGTATGAAAATCCCCATACGATGATTGATCCGAAAGGACTTCGCCAAGAGGTTGGGAATGTATCCATTCTGCAGTTCGTGCAGAGTAATGGATTAAGGCACATCCCTATTGAAAACAGATAGGGCTGTACGCAAGTGGAGTACTAATACCTACAAAGGCATACCTTCCAGGACCGGAGAGATGCCAGAACTAGGCAATAGGCTCCCCAAAACCGTCCAGACCGTGATGGATGAATATGAAATCGAAGTAAAAGCGAGAAACCCACGAATTTATTCATTGGGCATGTCAGTCATTTGCAATCGTTATTATCATATCTATGGCAACTTCTCTATTACTTCTTGGCCACCCATATACGGCCTGAGAACTCTTGGTACCCTTACCGCCTTATCTTCAATTAAGTTATTTTCCATGATCGATATTAGGGCTCTGGTATTTGCGACCAGCGTTGAATTTAACGTATGGAGTAGATGATTCTGCCCCCCCTCTCTGTATCTTATCTTAGCCCGTCTGGACTGCCAATCTAAGCAATTAGAACATGACGCTGCTTCCCTGAACTTGTTCTGCCCAGGCAGCCACACCTCTAGATCGTAGGTCTTGGCTGAGGGGAGGCCTAGGTCCCCCCCACAGAGATTTATCACGCGATATGGCAACTCAAGAGACTGGAAGAACTCCTCTACATTCCCTATAAGCTCCTCATGATATTTCCATGAATCTTCAGGTTTTGAAAATATGAATTGTTCAACCTTCTCAAACTGATGAACCCTAAAGATCCCCTTTGTATCCCTTCCATGAGCCCCTGCTTCTTTTCTAAAGCACGCAGATATCCCCAGATATTTAAGAGGAAGGTCGTCCGCATCGAGTATCTCATCGTAGTGATACCCCAATATGGCGTGCTCGGCTGTTGCCAGCAGATTCAGGTCTTCATCCTTAATCCTATAGATAGAATCCTCAAAGGCGGCTAGATCTGTGGCCCCCTGTATCACGGCACTTTTCAACATATAGGGTGGCTGTAATAAACGGTATCCTTTTTTATACCCGAAATCTAAGGCATAATTCAATAATGCGTAGTTAAGACGAACCAGATCACCTTGCAAATAAAAGAACCTGGCGCCGCTAACCTTGGCGGCTCTATCAGTATCTATGAGGCCAAGTTTGGCACCTATCTCTATGTGATCTATGCCCGTCCTTCCTGCAGAACCCCATCTCCTTATTTCAACATCAGATGTCTCATTCAGCCCCTCCGGAACAGATTCATGAAGGAAGTTTGGCATTCTCAGTGCTAACTGGTTTATTTTGGCCTCTGTGGATCTATATTGTTCCTCTAGTTCTTTGATACGGTTACCAGCTGCTCTAACTGATTCAATCTGGCCTTCCACTAGTTCGTTAGTTACGGGTACACCATCCTTCTTCAGGGATGCGATGGTGGAAGTGGAGACATTTCGCTGATGCTCAAGCTCTTGTAACTCCTTTAAAATATTCCTTCTTTGGCTATCTACTTCCAGCAACTCGTTAATAGGAAATTCACTATGTCTTTTCCTGAGCACATCCCTGTATTTTTCCAAGTTCTCCCTTACATACTTGAGATCAAGCATCAAGACCACCTACAGTATTAATGGTGACCTCAGAAAGGCTTAATACTTCGTCTATAGTCGAGATCAACGATTGTAACATTTCCTCTTTAACTATTGAGAATTTCATAGTTAAAAGCCTTTCCTCAACATGAAATTCTATAGCCATACCATCGGGTATCCTGACGTTGTCTGGTCTTAGGGATATATAAATGGAATTTAGTAACTTATCATCTCCTCTCAATTTAATTACTACTGTGGCGAAGTTTTTCAACAAATCTTAACCTCGGTACAGCTTGATAACGAACAGGCTTTCCATAAAGAGTTCCTTTTTATTAACTATGCATGTTTTCAAACCGATCTCCTCAGCGATGCGCC
>JAJZYL010000132.1 GCA_021798095.1 archaeon
ACATCGTTATAACGAATCCAGCCGTTATAAGCGGATCGGGCACCTCGGTTTCTTCGTTCACGCCGCCAACCGGCAGCTTCGTGCTGTCTGCCGGTTGGGTTGAAACTTCGAGCGACTATCCGCCCGCTTCACCCGGTTCCGGCTTTACGCAGCCACCGAGCATAATAGCCTGGTTCCTGCAGATCGGCCCCACGTATGGGCTTTACGCTGAATATGCTGATGCCTGGAGCGGCGGCTCAACTACAGCTTCGTGGAGCACAAGCACTATAGCCAGCGCATATACCACGGCCGTAGTGTTCAGCCCGAAACCCGGATCGCCGTCTGTGACATCTGTAACGTTCAATAATATCGTATCACCGGGGGAGGCATGGGGCGCATCAGCATCAAACGGCTGGTCATTCTGGACGTCAAGCGGGGAAGTGACCGGCCCGGGCAGCCAGGCCTTGTACGGGGCAATACCCATCACCGTGAATAACGCCCAGACTTCCGCTACCCCGGCGCCGTTCCAGCAGCTGATACAGTTCAACCCATCAAGTTATTTGATATCCGACCTGGGCGCCATAAGGTTCTACACTGCCTCCGGCACGCCGCTGTATGGGTGGCTTGAAAGCGGCACCGCTTCCTCTACAGCATCTGCATGGGTCAAGCTGCCAAATGGCGCAGGGGCGTCGTCATCGATCCAGCTGATGATGACCGCCAATTCAAGCGGGTTTGATGGGAACTACTGGGGTGAAGCACCGCAGATGAGCGATCCGTTCAGCGTTACGGCGTGGAGGTATGGCGGAACACCACCATCGCCATTAGGAAACGGCGAACCGTCGGGTGTAACCAATGCCGGTACCGGATATTTTCCTTCGGCTTACTCTTACAGCACCGATGCGTGGGGCGATTATGCAGGCAATACTTACCTCGGGATGCCCACACAGCCATTCCCCCCGCCGTTCAGTTTCATTAACAGTTATCCTCCTTCCGGCACCAGTTACGGCTATACGGCCACAGGGTCGTTCACCGTCCCAGCCACAGGTAGCTATACTTTTGAAATGGAGACAGACGACGGCATGGAAGTACTGGTTTCTGGCCCAGGGCTTAGCGGATGGGTGCCGGTCGTGAGCTCGTGGCATGGCCAGGGCGCCACGGGATACACCGGGTCGGTGAGCCTGCAGGCGGGCGGCACCTACCAGATAGCGATAGACTATTTCAATTCGGGCAGGCCCGGTGTGTCGGCCTTCTCGGTTGCGCCTTCCGTAAACTGGGTTGGTAGCTATGGTCAATACGACAACGGGCAGAACGTCTTTAATTACTACTGGAACTTCGCTTCGTATCCAAGCAACTGGGGAGGCGCTCCCAGCACGCTCATAACGTATGATGGGTATGCCATTTGGGGCTCATCAACGCCAGCCGGCTCCCAGACTAATTTCAACGTAGGAAGCACCGGCGTGACTGTGGACTGGTATGGGTACCTGTCAGAGCCCACGGGTGCGGGGTACTGGGACAGCCCGGGCCTCTGGGGAGGGCAGTACCCAGTGTGGTTTACCTGGCAGGGGCAGGGCAACTACGGGTACGGCGTGCTGAACCCGGGCATTTCGGTATATTACACATCGGTTGGTGATACCAGTTCTGAAGTGTTCTCGGTTGGCTATACTTCAAGCACGATCTACTACTACCTCAACTACGTACAGCAGCCAACCACCATCCCATACACGGGCGGCTCGGGCTGGGTAGGCTTCAGGAACGGCGCAGGCAGTGGGGGCGGCGGGGGCTCCGACATATTCGTGCAATGGGCAGATGTGAGGGCGACCCCGCCGAACGGGGTGATGCCGACGGTGACTATATCGTAACCGTGTTAAATCTGATGATATAATTGATCATTTGCGAAGGATTTATTGGATGCATTAATAGCATGCTTTAGGCATATTCCATATTTACTTACGGTATACGTTTATATAATTCCCCGCATAACGTCAACTGTGGTGACTAAGGCCCAGCGAAAGCCGGGGTCTTTCCCGAAAGGATGATGCCCGTGGATGCGGGATGGGAGCGAGTAGGGAAAGGTTCACCACGTTATATCTCCCCATGAATTCCTGAACTTTATCCTCCCCCTTAATGAATTGAAATAAGTAGCGTCTCCCCTTTCAAACTTAACGAATGCCGCTCCAGAGCAATAATCCGCCATCTGCAGGCACACATCAGACCGTGAATCAAGATGCTTAACCTCGAGCCTTGGCATATCCTTCTGATTCTCGACAACCTGCCGCCAGGATAGCTTGTTGCGCGCGTAGTCGTCAAAGGGCTTCTGGGACTCCTTAGTTAGGCTTTTATCGACCACCAGTTTTAGTTCCTTCAGATCAAAGTTGGAAACTAGCGCTGTGATCACAGAATTTACTACAAGATAACGGTACAGTAGCGGTGGATTATTCCGCAGTTGCTGGCGCACTAATCGTTTGTCTATCACGACATAACCCAGATCAAACTGAAGTTCCTTGATTGCATTGAATACCTTCAGCCTGACGTCGTTCCTATCTCCGGAGAACCTGAATTCGCTGATGCTCCAGGCGTTCCTTTGATTGAGCCGCTTCATCAGCCTTTTTAAGCTGTTCCTCATTAATTCGGGTTGCTTCGGTATTACATAGGCAATAACGAAGGTATGTGATGACCGTTCACCGAACCCCAAGTCCCCCGCCTCATCTATGAATACATCCATGGCTATCAACCTCCGGCATCGATCCCTCATCATCAGATACCGGCAAGCCTTCGTATATCCGGTTCCCAAGTTAATAAAGGATGGCTTTACACTAATATCAGTGGAAGGGATGCCAGTGACTTTGTTTGGCCTCCCCCCTTAATTTAAGCACTCATCAACCCATGAAGCTTCCTGCTTTTACTCAAATCAGGCTTACATTTGCAGCCAAAAGATGATCCCTATGGCCACCCACCTTTCGGAGGGCAGATGCTTGAAAATACGATTGCTTCGTGGATGGCCGCGGCCAGTACATCCTTATGGTATAGCACCTCCTAAACTTCCAATACCCAACCTATCCGCCGAACGGGGTGATGCCGAGCGTGACCATCCTCTGATTGGGCTCCGGCACCACATGCGCCCCACGAAATTACAGAGGGCCACAACGACGTCGCCATGGCTGCAATCATCATCTGGGCCAGCTGGATGCCGGTTTGACCCTGAGGACGGCTCCACAACCGGCAATACGGTGGCCAGCATATTATTACGCCCGGTGTGCTGGACTGGGAGGAGGGCCGCCGTGCTGGAGCATCACCGGTGAGGCCCAAGCCCTGCAATTGAAAAGGTAGAGGCCCGCCCGTTGCCAGCTTGGCCCTCCTGTTACAGGAAGCTCATACAATCGACAGGAGATTCTTTGCCAGTTCTTCAGGCGCTGAAAGGAACGGTGAATGGCCGGTATTCATGGAGATCACCTTTTCGCAACGTAAGGCTTCATACATCCTTTTTTGTGCTCCGGGCGTGATCGCCCGATCGTTCAGGCATTCTATGTACGCCCTTGGGATCCTTCCGAACTTCTCCTCCGAGGTGACCATTGGCGTTTGGAAGGGCGCCATGGCCTGAGGCACGAGCAGGGACTCTGCGTA
>JAJZYL010000133.1 GCA_021798095.1 archaeon
TCGCTAACAAACTGAGAGCGGCTTGAATATTTACCTTTACTAATTTCCTCATTTATGATATTAACTAAGGCAGGCGGAAGTCCTACCATGACTTTAACAACTTTTTTGCTCATTGCTAATCTATAGCAAATGGATATATATAAATATTGCTAATAGCTAATTAATAGCATACCAGCAAATAGCAAACAATATAAGTTGACAATAATTATCCATTAATATGGCAGCTGAGGAGCTAGATTTATTATCCAAAAAGATTTTAATGCTTATAGGCAATAATAAGGTTCTTATTTCAAAAATTGAATATTCAGGCCTAGCTGCAAGACAAACAATTCACAGTAGAATCGAGGGTCTCATAAAAGAAGATTATATAAAAGAACAAAGAGGAAGCGGATTTCCTCCTTCTCGGCAATTAACGCTGACCGACAAGGGCTTGAGATATTTAACTCTAACAGAGGCCCAAGAAGGTGTTTCATTAGTAGAGCAAATCAAAAATGAAACATCCAAAACAGAGCTGTCACCTACTCAGAGGGAGCGTATCTCATCAATCATCAATACAACTATCAATATCCATCAAACGGCTTACTTGGTCATGGCCATCCCTGGAATTGGCAACTCAATTAAGATCAAATTCGTACTGCTTTTTAACGCGGCCAAAAACCTGCTTGATTACCTTCAGCTCGAGTTCGAGGCTATGAATGATCTGGAGCATCATCGAGTAAGCAGCATGATTGAAGCAGACGTATTTATTCAAAAACAGGGGCTTAACGGTGATGTGACCTTTAGCGATAAACCAATTAAACAATCTTTAAAGATGACAGTAGATCGGTTATTAAAGGAGTATAGAGATTATATGGGAGAAGATATCGAGAAGCTGGATCAAATCTTAAAAGATTATCCTGATAAAGTCAAGCTGATCAAAACTTATGCAGAACTTATGAGCCAAGCCCTTGATAGCATAAGCAGGGAACTTGACAAGGAAGACCAGTCCTAGCCATGCCAGGCAGCCGGCTAAGGTGTCTTTTAGTCGCCTTAGCCTCCACAGAACCCTGATCTAATCGCCTAGTTTATCCCCCTCTAAGGGGTGCGCCACTAACGGCTTTTTATGCGCTGCCATTATATCTGCTATAGCTGTGAAGTCCGCGAAGGCCGAGGGGTGGTAGGTTGGGTGACACTACCACCTACTATTATATCTGCTATAGCTGTGAAGTCCGCGAGCTGACCAGAGGACTCGATTTATTAGTGTAAACTTAGATCTAAATGTTAGACAGCCAAAGCATAGGGATAATAAAAAATGACAAAGTCCGCAGCTCGGCAATTGGCCTGTCTTTTTTACAATTTAAAACCTTAACTTCACAACTTTTTAGGGAATATATTGGTGCCAAGCAGGCTGTCCAGCTTTTCAACCGATGCCGGCAGCTCGGACAGTAATTCCCTTCTTCCGTCAATGATCATGTACACCCTGGAAAACCTCAGGAGTACATCATTAACTGACAGCCTGTTGGTTAGGCCCGATGACCTTATGAGGTTAAATATTGAATAGTATAGGTAAAGAGAAATGAACGATATGAGGAAGTATCCTCTGAGCGCATAATCATCTGAGAGGTATGACTTGTCGTTCTCAAGCTCGTTCTTCATGGCGTCAAATGCCTGCTCAATTTCTTCCCTCTGCTTGTAAAGCAGGTATATTTCCTGCGGGTCCAGCGTGAGATTTGTAAGTATTGATATCTTGCCAAATGCTGGCTGCGCCTCTTCAAAGTCTTTCTGCGATTTCTTGCCCTCAGCGATCATTTTGATAAATGTTGATGATTCTTCAGACATGAGGCTCTGGTCCTGAAAGGTGTATACCCTCAATCCACCCTGCTCCTTGAAGCCGCACAGTATCCCCCTGTCCCTGTACACAAAGCTTGAGTTCAGCTTAATGCTGTAGTCAGCCAGGCTGGAATTGCGCCTCATAGGCATTATGAACTTTGAAGGCATCAGCTGAGCAAGGTCATAGGAGAAAAACCCCCGGTCAAGGACAAGGATGCCATTGAAGTCAACCTCCTCAAGCACCTTCCTTAATGACTTCACGTCCCTCACTGACCCGTCAAGCGGCTTGAGAAAGACTGGCCTGTACCTGTCCAGGTCGAAGATAAGGGCCATGTTCACCTGTGGGATGTGCAGATGGTCAGCATTGTGCCCTTTCTGTGCAATGCTTATGTTCTCAGACACGGAGAATATGCTTGACAGGTCAAATGCAAGCTTCCTTGAATCTTTCATCAGCTGCCTGAACAGATCATAATGTGACATTGACCCAAGGTCCCTCAGCAGGCCGCTCAGCGTATTTGGGGAAAGGTGGGCTTTAATCTGTCTTGACATGTACAGCTTTTCCCACCTTTCCATCACCGATTTAAGCGGAACCGGCTCTATCAGCCTGATAGCTGATAATGCATAGATTGATTCCCAGTCATCGGGGAAGTGCTTCTTCAGTGCATCGACTATATCCCCTGACACCATCCTTACCAGCTCAGAATTCCCGTATTCGTATACCTCCCTCACATTGTGGTTTGCCTCAACAACCCCCTTTTCCGTTACTCTGCCTATGTATTCTGATACCTTTTTTGGGCCATGCCTGTCCCTGTCATACTTGGACGTTGAATGGTAAAGGTAATAGTTGCCGTTAAGCCGCTTTATTTCAAGCGGTATACCTCTCCTCTTCCTCTCCTCTTCATAAACCCTCTTTACCCAGTCTTCCACTATTCCCTATAGGGATTATACATTAATAAACATTCCTAATAATAGTAATTACAATGAATTGACCCTATAAGTCACAAAAAGAACTGATATTCCCTAAAAAGCTGTGAAGTTAAGGTTTATAAATATAATGACATTTAATATGTCATATATCTAAAAATATCTATCTAGTGGTGATGGAGGAGGATATGTTAAACAAAAGTTAAACATGTATGTATGTATGTATGTAGGCGATTGGTGGCTATTATTTAAAACAGCTGCATTCCCCGCGGAGATGCTTGGCAACCGTCCGCTCACTGACTTCCTTATATCCAAGGCTTGTCAGCTTGACAGAGATCTGCTTGCGAGTGAAGCCTTCGGCTTCAAGTTGCTCCATAAGTTTATGGACTTCCTGTCGAGTGTTTAACTTGGTTGTCAAGTTGGGCTTTGGAATCATGGATGGGATAAGGGTAGGCTGGATATCTATGGCGATTGCGCCCGGCCCTGCATGTTCAGCGCATAGCTCATGCATTTTTCCATCTACAAGATAATCTTTGACTGCCGGCGCTTTACATACTTAGCACGCTCCGGCATCTGCGTATTCATCTAAATATTTAGGCGTAAAGAACACATAATCCCAGCCTGATGGTGTTTTCTCTTCATCGGCTTTATCCACTGAATATTTTATTGGAACGCCGTTGATTATCAACGTAAGTTCAAATATTTCGGTCATAATAGTAAAAAGCCAATTTAGGTACTTAAAGTTTTTATGAGTGGTATAGCATTGCCGTTTACCCCATTCCTCAAAAGGTATAACCGCTCTCCTTTATCCGTCTTACCTTCCCCA
>JAJZYL010000134.1 GCA_021798095.1 archaeon
GTTACTTTTTCCCGACAAGACCATAACCAACATCTTTGCCATATTATTTCACCTTTATCCTCAAATTTAAATTTTTACAAAATAAATAAAAAGTTTTTTATCGGTATCCTCTCTTGTTAATTTTCAGTCTCAGCATTCCATATAATACAACCCAAGAGCTCAGCAGTACTACTATCATGAAGACAAAGCTGGATATGGCCATCTGTATGTTACCGCTCAGTATATGCCCGGAAGCGCAGCCATTTGCCATCCTCGCGCCGAATAATACTAGATATGTGCCTATGAACGCGCCCATCGCTCTCTTGTTTTTGCTTGTTCCAAACCTGTGTTCCCACACTTTCGGGATCTGTGGCCTGTATTTCATAAATCGTTTTGATATGATGGTTGCGGATATGAGCCCGCCTAAAAAGGTGCCCAGGTCTGTAAACGGTTCCCAGCCAATCTCGCTAAACGGATTGTTTACTGCCAATCCGTTTATTATGTGCATTCCTCCAAAGAGCTCAAAATAAGGATTTGAAGCGGCCCATGTTGGATTTACAATGTATGATAACTGTGCGCCGATCCAGGAATAGGTAGTGGACTCTCCAAATATCTGGTGCAGCACTATTACAGCCACTGCCGCTATCGTGAATTCTGCCCCTAAAAATATTACGTATCTGGCGTTCCAGATACTACTTTCATTTGTAATTCTTGTTACAAAAGATCTTGCACGTGGATATTTTTCTTTTTCTTCCTTTATCAGGTCGTCAAAGCGAACTACGTTCTTGCTCAATCCCAGTATATGAGACCCGCAGGAATCTCTTACTTTCTCTCCCGGATACCGTGGCAATATCAAAAACAATAACACTAATATTATCCCAAAGATCAGTGCGACATCAAATATACCGATTTTAGATGTTATTCCGAATATGCTGGCCCACGTAATAGGCCCATAGTTCAGGGTGTTCCAGAAAAACCATTTTACAGGGCCAAATATGACAGACCATGTAAACGCTCCTAGTAGCCCTCCTAATAACGCCCATATTGCATCCCTGCGCCCTTGCCCTAGCGCTATCCACACCGTTCCTGGAAAATAACCGGCCACTCCAACGCCTGCTCCGAAAATTATTCCACCTATTATTATCCCCGGCACGAAAAAATCCTTGATCCCAAAGTTTAGGCTTGGCACTATCAGGTTCAGTGCATAAAGCAATATTGCACCTACACCAATTGCAAACCCAAAACAGACCATCAAAAATCGGTCCTGGAAGGACATTACTCTGTATAGCGTGTCCGGATCAGAAAAGTTCCATAGCTCCAGAGGTATTGCCAGTAAAATGCCCGCCACAATGCCAAGCAATAAAGGAGCTTTGCTCACATGCAGGATAACCTGCATGTATACTCCGCCAAAGACCATAAACAAGGATACTGCAAATAGTATCGCTGTAGCCCCCAAGAATATTCTTATATCTCTTTTTTCACTTTGAGAAGTCATGGACCTCAGACCTTAATATATAAATGGTATTTTATAAACTATTCTTTATAAAAATACAAAAATATGGCAAATTTTTGCATTGTTGCTGAAAATATGCATATTTTTTGCAACATGCTTACATTGGAATGCCCCTTAGAAAAATTAATTAATGGTTTAGACAATTACCAATTATGGAATACAGATATGCTATAACCATATTTAACAAGGAAGGAGACTATATCATAAAACCCTTTTTTTCAAACATTCCAAAGATAGATAAGCTGGTCATTATCTCGAATAAAGACTCAAGCGATGGAGGATTAAAAAGAAAGCTGGTCGATTTTCTGGAAGCGATCAATGTTACTGCTGATTTCGTGTACGTGGACGATATCACGAATTTTTTTCAAACTTTTTTTACGGTTAAGGTTTTATGTATTCAAGAAGGCCTTCCGACATGGGTTAACGTCTCATGCGGAAGCGGCATAGGGATGACCGCCTTGACGATACATGCGATTAAACATAACATACAAATGATCGTCTATGAAAAGGATAGTGGCAAGACCGCTATAGTAGACGCTAAAAAATTGCAGAAGGTCAATATATTTGACCCGCGATACTTGAATATAATAAAGGACATTGCAGCCGGGAAAAACACTATAACTAAGCTAGCAATTTCAAATGATATTGATAAATCCTTGGTTTCTAGACGGCTCAAGAATCTGATGTCAATTGAAATAGTTAAAAAACTTGATGATGAAAAGAAAATTAGGCCAAGCGTGTTTTCTTTAACGGAATTTGGAAAATCCATTTTGCAAATTCGTGGTGCCGTTCAATAGCATGTCGGTGGAATAACGGCGCAGAATACTCGCAAGCGGTTACAACGTATGGTAGCGGGCAATATGAATATACATTTAGATATGTAGCTGGCATAAGCTCACCATCAGCCGCTTTTGATACACAAGCAGGTTATTGGAAAAGAAGTTCCTAAATGTTCAGTAATCACTAAGCGCTTTTAAAAAAAATTTCACCTTCAGCAAAAACGCCATTCACACCGGTAATATTATTTGCAATGATGCATATTGGCACGTTACTGTTTGGCTGATTTGCAATGATTGGTTTTATGTAACGTGCTTAAATTACTATGAAGTCAAAAATATTATCCAACTATATCAAAATTGTGCAACAAAGGAAATAAAAGATAACGTTTTTAAGCACCCTTGGAGTTTAATTAGCTAGTTATGAGTTATGAACCATACGTGCTTTATTACGGGAGCAATTTTTTTAACAGAGCGAAAAAGGTTTATTCAATAGGCATGCTGGACAAACCGTTCGGAAAGATCCTTAAAAAATACGGAGAAAACTCAACGTTTTTGAATAGGGAGCAGGCCTCTCAGCTGCTCGATTCGTTTTCAAGACAGAGTTCGATGACCGTTTCTAACTCGCAGATCATGAAAAATCTGTTGGAGGTTCTTTTCCTTCCTTCCTCTCTTTTGTACAGTTATTTTAAGAAGCTTTCTTTTGCAGAAGCACAGGAATTAGATGATTTAACTGTAATGGAGTTCATGGGGTCGCAGACAAAGCCTTTCAAGCTTACTCCGCTTTTAATTTACATGTGGTTCTTAATCCCAAAATCCGAAGAGGGATACACGCATTCTATCAATTTGATGAAGAGAATAAGGGACGATGTGGGGGTCCCCCCGGTCGATAAGGAGGAATGGGACGATCTAAAACCATTGATCGAAAAATTCTCCAGGGCGCTGCCTGTTCGCGGGTCAGCGGAAAACCTGTGGGAAAAGCTTTAAGATCGATCTCTTGTTTTAAATCGTTAAACGTATAAAGCCGCTTATCGCACGGCCTGTTCAATCTGAAAGCATAGCAGGATTTTGTCCTCCAGCCTTGGGCTGACCATGGAACTTAATTATCTCGGATCACCCTTTTTCGTTTTTTAAAACGACCGATCAAAGGGGCATCAAGGGTAATGGTCAGCGTACTTGGCGGCGTAGCCTACCAATACAAGCATTTTGACGCCCTCCCTTTGTAAGCCTTGGCGGCCATGTACCTTCCGTAAGGCCATATTGTTAAAAAAAGCAGGAAGGGCCCAAGG
>JAJZYL010000135.1 GCA_021798095.1 archaeon
CTGCTCAAGTTAGCTGATATGATAAGTGCGCAAAAGGCGTCACTTGCAACAACCCTAACCATGGAAAGCGGCAAGCCACTGAAGGATGCAGGCTATGAAATAGATATAGCGGTCGACTATATAACGTATTATGCCGGCCTTGCAAGGAATGTATTCGGTCGATCCGGCCGCTTTAACGATAGCTCCTATAGCATAATAGCCCGAGAGCCGATGGGGGTCGTGGGGCATATAGTGCCTTGGAACTTCCCCCTCATACTTCTGTTCCGGGCGCTGGCCGCATCCCTTGCAGCCGGGAATCTAACCCTGATCAAGCCGGCCAGTTTCACCCCTCTGACTACATTTACGATAATAAATCTGGCTAGAAAGATAGAGGAGTTCCCGGCGGGAATTCTAAATTTTATTACCGGGCCCGGGGGGACGGTCGGTGCAGAAATAGCCAGGAGCCAGAAGGTGGATATGGTAGCTTTCACTGGGGACAATAATACCGGTAAGGAGATAATGAAGTCAGCATCAGCCAGTCCAAAGAAGCTTTCATTGGAACTGGGCGGAAAGTCGCCCAACATAATATTTTCTGACGGTGACACCGGAAAGGCGGTCGAAAAGGCGGTCACGGGGGCGTTTTCCATGAGCGGGCAGAGCTGCTCCGCGAGTTCGAGGGTGCTCGTGGAGGAAGGCATACACAAAAAGATAGTAAACGCCATAAAGGAACACGCCGTGCAGCTTAAGGTAGGAAGGGGCCTGGACCCCGGCGTAGACATGGGGCCTATAATATCGAGGGATCAGATGGAAAAAATACTGGGATATATTGATATAGGAAAGAAGGACGGCAAGCTGATGTTCGGGGGCAATAGAATTAATGGCGCCCTTGCTTCCGGTAATTTCGTACAGCCAACCGTCTTTGATGACGTCCCCTTCGATTCGAGGATTGCGCAGGAAGAAATATTCGGCCCTGTAATGTCCATAATACCGTTCAGGGATGAAGAAGAGGCAATAAGGATCGCCAATAGTACAAGATTTGGGCTGGATGCGGCGGTATGGACCAGCGATGTAAAAAGGGCGTTTAGGATGGCAAGAAGCGTTAAGGCCGGAACCATCTGGATAAATAATTATGAAAAGCACCCGGCGGAGGCTGAATACGGTGGTTATAAATGGAGCGGCGTTGGCAGGGAGAGAGGGCTGGAAGGGATGTTGGATTTTACACAGCTAAAGCATATATATATTGACCTTGAAAGCTAGCGGCTATCACGGCTGGGCCGGAAAGTGACATGGCATATGGACAACCTTTTACAGGAGGAGTCGCACGGGCTGATCAACCGCTCGGTCCAGAGGGTGGACTCGGTTGAAAAGACGCTCGGTAACCTAAAGTATTTTTCAGATATTAAAAGGGAGGGGATGCTATATGGCAAGGTGTTCAGAAGCGGTCTGGCACACGCGCTCATAAAATCGCTGGATGTTGACGAAGCCCTGAGATATCCTGGGGTAAAGGCTGTGCTAACCTATAAGGATGTGCCCGCGCTCAACGCCTACGGGGCCATGGTTCCCGAGGCGCCGGTCCTCGCCTATGATAGGGTAAGATATTATGGTGAACCGATAGCGCTAATAGCGTCGAACAGCCCGGAGGCCTCCGAGCGCGCGCTGGAATCGATAAAAGTTGAGTACGAAAAATTGCCAGTGATACGTACGGTTGAAGAGGCCCTGTCGCCGGGCTCAATTAAGCTCCATTATGGCGGAAACGTGGCCAAGCATATGAACTTCGAGGCTGGGGACGTTAGGGGGGGTTTTGAAAGATCACATCTGGTGCTAAGCAGGACATATAGGACCCAGCCCCAGAAGCACATGTACCTCGAAACGGAGTCGGGAATAGCTTATGTCGACGAATCCGGGATGCTCACTATTTTGAGCGGCGCCCAGGACCCTTATCAAATAAGGAGGCAGGTGGCTAGGGCCGTTGGATATCAGCCCGAAAAAATCAGGATAATTAACTACCCACAGGGAGGGGCCTTCGGAGGAAAGGACGATATAACAGTGCAGATCCACCTCGCGCTTCTGGCGCTGAAGACAGGGAGGCCCGTCAAGATCGTATGGGACAGGGAGGAGTCCGGAGCGGCTGGTTATCATAGGCACGGCTCAGTCATAGAACTGAGAACCGGCATCGACAGGGAAGGAAAGCTGATAGCGCATGAAGGCCGACTGTACTTCGATACGGGTGCCTACCAGAGCTTCGGGCCGAGCGTCCTTAACGTGGCCGTCGAATCCATCTGCGAACCGTACCGGATTCCTAATGTAAAGGTCGAGGCTGAACTCGTATACACCAATAATGGCTTCTCGTCTGCGTTCAGAGGCTATGGAGTGCCCCAAAGTAATTTTGCCATGGAGACCATGCTCAACGAACTGGCGACAGAGATTGGCATGGACCCCATAGAAATCAGGCTCATGAACCTCCTCAAGGACGGCGAAATCGGGGTGTTCAGAAATACTATGGCTGACATGTCAGCCACACGGCAGGCGCTGATGAAGGCCCGTGAGTCTGATATATGGGGGTACAGGCATCGACCTTCTGATTATCCATGGATAAAGTGCGGGGTTGGCATGGCGCTGGCGTACAAGGGAATAGGCGGGTACAGTGCAGAGATTCGCTCTGCCGTGGAAGTGCTCCCTTCGCACAGGATAGCCATATTATTTACGAACGTGGACTATGGCCAGGGGATAAACACGAGCAGCGCTCAAATAGTGGCGGAAAAGCTCGGCCTCCCCATGGACGCCATTGAGGTCCAGCATGCCAGCACCGACAGCCCGGATACGGGCCCCTCCAGCAGCTCAAAGAGCACGATCGTAGTCGGAAACTCCCTGTTAAATGCGTGCGATGTGATGCTGGAGAAGTTCAGGTCCTATGCTGGGGAATATCTCAAGGCAGAAGTTAGCCGGTTAGCCTACAAGGTGGGGCGTTTTTATCAGGTTGATAGGCCGGAGAACTCGATCTCCATATTTCGGCTGGCCGAAAGGCTCAGGTCCGAGGGGATAAGTACAAAGTTCGAGGGGGCGTTTTTTCCTCCCAGTCCAGGCACCACAATCGTGGGCCTGGAGGACATACCGAGGGTCATACACATATCGGGCACCATGGTGTCCGCCGTGGAGGTTAACGTTATGACCGGAGAATTCAAGGCCGTAGCTGTAGATTTTTATGATGATGCAGGCACCATAATCAATCCACTGCTGGCGGTTTCACAGTGCGAGGGGGGGATAATACAAGGGCTCGGATTTGCTCAAGCTGAGGACCTTAAATATGATGAGAACGGTAAACCCCTAAACATAAATTTCAGCACGTACATGGTGCCAACAGCCGCCGATATACCAAAGATTCATATAGAATTTATGGACAGCGCCAATGCATACGGCCCTTATGGTGCCAAGGGGATCGGCGAAATATCAACCATACCTGTTGCCGCGTCCGTCGTACATGCAATGCACGATGTTACTGGCTTGTATCTGAGGGAACTGCCCTTGAGCGGCAAATTGAACCTATAGTATATCTTCGGGCCTGGGCAGACGGGCGGT